>NZ_RSCK01000054.1:0-44183 GCF_003991895.1 Chroococcidiopsis cubana SAG 39.79 | reverse complement strand
GTATGCCTTCATTTTTATCTGGGCAGAATACACAACATTACTATTAATCGTACCTCAGTAGACTAGGAATTGCTCTATATTACAGGTACAAAGTTGATGCACGTAGGCAGTTACAACTATCTTTACAGCGGAGTGTTAATTTTTTATACTACTGCAATGCCGTAAACAAGATAGACGTTGATGTAAAAGGCAGAAGCTACCAAAATATCTGGCAGATCGATCTTCATGCTGGTAACGATCCACGCTGGTTGCTATCGCATCATAAATATTTATTTAATGAAATTTTACAGTGGCGAAGAAAAGCTGGATTTTCTAATCCAGAATCAATTATTGTTAATGCATCTGGTTTTGATGTGGTTGCTCCCATCAAAATATAACGTTCTTTGAATTCAAGCAAAAACGCGATCGCACTCACATCAAAAGTAGTAAGAATTGTAAGGTGGGCATTGCCCACCCTACAGAAGAAATGAGAATCTAACCCACCAATTCCATAGCGCGTTTAACCAAATTCTCAGCCGTCATCCCATTAATTGCCATCAATTGTGCGGGACTTGCGGTGGTTTCTCCTCGCTTCCAGGCAAAAGTATCGCGCTTGCAATGACTCCGCAACATAATTGGTTCCAACATCCCACTCGCACCAGATGCTACTCCAACCAAAGCATCGCCACCAAATAACGCCTCAAACCCAGCATCATTCAAAAATTCTCCATCGGGTTCAGAACAAGAATCCCAAGCCACATCGCTAGGACGATACAAACGACGGGGATTGACGACAGAAACAATTCTCACGCCAATTTCTTGCGCTTCTAAATAAGTCGCAGCTTCAAATACTGGCATCAAAACCATATCGCCAATCACAGCAAATACTACCGTCTTGCTACCCTTAATTTCTTGCAGTACCACCGCACCATCTTGAATCGCTTTGCGACTCTGTTCAAATGTTGTTCGAATTGGTAAAGGTGACTTACTAGCTGTAATCACGACACCCTTATTCTTCGTCGTCAGCGCCCAATCGTAACAAACTTGAATCGAGTTGGCATCGGGTGGAAACAAGGGAAAGACATTGCCATTCCGCATCATGGCGGCGAAATATGCTTCAATTTCAGGGCGTTGGTGCGTCCATCCATTGCGCCCTTGTTCTAACGCGCCAGCCGTAAATAGAGTTACGGTAGAAGGTGTAGGACGACGTAATTCTGCCATCGCTTGCGTTACTGTTTGCCAAATTGGTAAACCATTAATTGCAAAAGACTCATAAGAACACCACAAAGTTCGACAACCCATCAACGCCGAACCAGCCGCTAAACCCGCACAAGCATCTTCACTTAGGGGTTCGTAAACTTGTCCGCCTGGGGTTTGGTTATATACAGGATCTTCTGTGGGGTGGATAATTTTCAATGCTTGGTTAATGTTGGCAATTCCCGAAGCTTCATTCCCATCAGCGTTGGTGACGATGTAGTTGCGATCGCATTCTCCCACTTTCGCCACCAATTTACCCATCGCTGTTGTCGATACTTTCGGATCTCCCCCTACAGCATATTCTTCTAACGGCAATTCCCCAAGTTCTGCTAGCGGTAATACAGATTCCGTCACCGCTACTCGACTCGCCGAACCACCACCAGCGCGTTCGCAGTTCGTCCGCACGATTTCCCATGCAGCAGGCGCTAAAGCACGCGATTTGAGGGCGTTGACAATATCGGGGTTGTCGAGAGTATGCATCGCATAGAGGTTGTGAGATTTTGCCCCTCTCGCATGGACTCCAGCCCCTTTTAATTGTTTGATGATTAATACCGTCAGTTTTCCACTCAAAGCAGAACGGGTAGCTTCATCGGTTGCAACTAACACGGCTTTGGTGAAAGCTAAGCGCTGCTCGAAGGAAAAAGCGGTACTATCGACATAATCGCCTGGTTGGTTTTTGTCGTCAAAGTCTTTGGCATCGACTAACACGACTTCTTCAAAACCGTTACCGTGCCAGTATGCCATCATCCGTTCGTTGGATTGGGTAGACACCATACTATGATGTTCCTGACTGTAACCATTCCACACCAAGACGGGTAAGAAATTTGTCACGCCTGGATAGGCTGTGTGGAAATGCGCCATGCTACTCATGATGTAAGGTTCGCCTAACCCACCATCGCCAATCGTGACGGGGAATAATTTATCGGGGTGGAGACGGGCGGCTGACATGGCAAAGTGTTGCCCTTGTCCCAATGGTCCCGCCGGGGCGAGAATACCAGGAATAAAGCCAGAAAGGTGTCCGAGTAAACCGTTGTGTTCGCGGAAGCGATCGCGCAATTGTTGTACAGTAGTAATGCCCATGTCTTCTAATGAACGATCTAAGAACATGGCGCTGTAAAATCCTGGGGCGTGATGTCCGACTTCGGTAATAATATTTTTGTAGCCCAACATCACTAAGGCTGCGTAAGCTTCTACTTGCGAGGCAAAACCACCAGGGTGTCCCGAAGCTTTACTTCCCGTTACTTGTACTGTTAAATAGCGCAGGGCATCGGCATAGAGGAGGGTTTGAAATACAGCCGCCGGATCGTTAGGATCGGTTATAGCAGTTTTATTTGGTGCGATCGCTGCTTGTTTGCCATATTGCTCGAATCCTGGCAAAGTTTCGCCAAAATACTGAATTCCTTGACAAAATTCTGGTGTTACTATCTTTGCCGCTTCGGTCGATGCCGTCATGCTGAAGACCCTCTCTAATTTGAGTATTTGTACTTTTTAGATAATTTTAATTATTTTACATTTAATCTCTGCTTTATGTTGTATACGGTCTGTCTATACATATCAGTGGATTTGTCTAGCTATAGATCGCATATTTACAGAGAAAAATTCTGACGCTGATGAGTGCGTCTAGAAATAAGTTTTGAGCGAAAATTCATTGAATGAAATTGAAGTCATATGATAAAATCTCAAACGGTATTTTTTAAATTTAGATTTTATTCAAAATCGTTGCTGCTGCGACCCTAATAAATATAAATATATTTTTATTCTCAAATAATTTTTAGTTAATATATAAATAAATCTCCGTAGCAGCATTGTCTACCAATTTAAGATGAAGTTAACTGAGGTAAACAAAACTCCAGCCTTACTGCAAACGCTCCAGCTAATTGCCAATCCAATTGAGTTTTTAAATACTTGTGCCAACAAATACAGCGACCCATTTGCTGTGAGAGTGTTGGGTTTAAACTCTCCACCAGTTGTCTTTTTTAGCCATCCACAAGCAATTAAAGAGATTTTCGCTATTCCCTCAGAGTACTTTGATTATAAAAAAGCAACTCACGTCTTTCAACCTTTGATGGGGGAGCAATCTTTAATTTTACAAGAAGGGAAAAGTCATCAACGCCAACGCCAATTAATGCTACCTCCTTTTCATGGCGATCGCATGAAAACTTACGGGCAAATTATTTGTCAAATTACTCAAGACGTAACTCAACAATGGCAAGTTGGCAAACAGATTTCTATTAACCACTTCCTTCCCGATATTACTTTACAAATTATTTTACAAGTTGTATTCGGTATTAGTCCTGGGGAGAGGTACGAACAATTAAAAGTTAAATTAAGTTCTCTGCTAGAAGACGTTACTACTCCCTGGTACTCCAGTTTATTCTTTTTCCCACCATTACAAAAAGACTTGGGTGCGTGGAGTCCTTGGGGACATTTTGTCAGACGCAGACAACAAATTGACAAATTAATCTATGCAGAAATATCGCAACGGCGACGAGAAAACAATCCGACGCGCACCGATATTTTATCAATGTTAATGTCGGCACGGGATGAAAATGGACAGCAGATGAATGATGAGGAATTACGCGATCAGTTGATGTCTCTTTTATTATTAGGCTATGAAACTACAGCAGCAGCGCTAGCATGGGCATTTTACCTGATCCATTCTCATCCACAAGTGCGCGATCGCCTACAACAAGAATTGAATAATGCAGATCGTACTAAACCAGATGCGATCGCCCAACTCCCATATCTTACTGCTATCTGTCAAGAATCCCTCCGAGTTCACCCCATTGCTTTAATTTGTACTCCTCGAATGGTAAGAGACTCCGTACAAATTGCTGGAGATAAATTCAACGCTGGGACAATTATCGTACCTTGTATTTACCTCACCCATAGAAGAGAAGAAATCTATCCTCAACCAGAAAAATTTCAACCAGAAAGATTCCTACACCAAAAATTTTCACCCTTTGAATATCTTCCCTTTGGTGGTGGTAGTCGCGGTTGTATTGGTGCAGCTTTTTCGCTATATGAAATGAAACTCGTACTTGCTACTGTGTTATCGCAGTATGAATTAGAACTAGCAAATTCTCGTCCTGTTTCTCCAGTTCGGCGAGGCATTACAATTGTCCCTTCTGAAAATGGGATGCAAATGTCAGTTGTTGGTTATAAGTAAGGTGGGTATTGCCCACCTTACCATTCATTACTTATGCCAAATTGCAGATACATTCCTTAATACTGCGGATCTAACATCGATCTCAAGCAGAGTCAAAAGGATGCGATCGCGAGATGGATAACGAGCCACGGTTAGAAGAACAAGTCATCGATGCAGTAGCAGAAGTAGGAATATCTAGCCAAGTAGATAACGCTGAAAAAATTGATGTTGATATTCAAACAAATCTCTTAAAGCTAATTTTAGGGCAAGCAGATTCAGTAGATTTTACTGGACAAGGCGTAGTTATACAAAAAGACATCCGCCTGCAAGAAATTGAGGTACAAACGGATAAAGTTGATGTGAATCCACTCAGCGCTCTTTTTGGCAAGGTTGAATTAGATAAACCATTAGATGCTATTGCTAAAATTGTCATTACGGAACCAGATTTAAATCGCGCTTTGAAGTCTGAGTACGTATTAAAAAAAGCACGTAATTTTAAACTAAATGTAGACGGACAAACTGTTATTTTAGAAATGCAGCAGATGCAATTACAGTTACCCGGAGATAACAAAATGGTCTTCGATGGTAAGGTGTTGTTGCACGAAAAAGGCGAAACGCAGCCACTCGGTTTTACAGCTACATTTCGCCCCCGTACCCAGAAGCAACCAGTTATCGTTGAGAATTTTCAATGCGATCGCAATGAAGGAATATCTTTTGCGATCGCGCTGTCATTAATGGAAAAAGTCAAACAATGGATGGATTTACCCTATTTCGATCTAGAAGGAATAGCACTCAGAGTTGAAGAAATGACGGCGCAAGCAGGTCAGTTAGCTTTACAAATCCAAATTAGAATGAAACAAATACCTCAGAATTTAATTTAATAGGACACAATGCAAATTAATATATTTCCATTGTAGAGATGTTACATGTAACGTCTCTACAATGGAAATATTCAATATTAACTATTAACTGTTAATTCTACTTGTCCATACTTACTCATAATCTTGCGGTAAGTAGCAATTATGCTAGGAATGTAGCGCCACCAGGTTGCTATGAGGGCTACACTAAAAGTAGAGACAAAGCCGAAGGTGAAGAATTTCTCTAGAATTGACATAGAAATTGCCTTTGTAGATGGAACAAATATTAGAAAATTCTTAAGAACTGAATTGATTGTAGATTTTCTATCTTAAAATCATCCTCTGTAAAAATACTGTAATTGTATTTTTATCGATTAAAGCAGCTTTTCATGATGGTCTGCGCATAATCTCTTTCACTACTCAAACACCACAGTCTTATTCCCGTAAATTAAGACACGGTGTTGTAAATGCGATCGCACGGCTCTAGCTAAAACGACTCGTTCTAAATCTTTACCTTTACGGATCAGGTCGCTGACCTCATCGCGGTGGCTGATGCGGACGACATCTTGTTCGATAATTGGTCCAGCATCGAGTTCTGATGTTACGTAATGAGCGGTAGCACCGATAATTTTTACTCCGCGTTCGTAAGCTTTCTGGTATGGATTTGCGCCTACAAAAGCAGGAAGGAACGAATGGTGAATGTTAATTGCTTGAGGAAATCGGGTAATAAATTCGGGACTGAGAATTTGCATATATTTTGCCAGAACGATAAGATCGATGTCGTACCGGTGCAAAAGTTCTAACTGTTTTTCCTCTTGAGCCGCTTTGTTATCTTTGTTAACGGGAATATAGTAATAATCTATACCAAATTGTTTTGCTACCCATTCTAAATCGGCATGATTGCTAATAATCAGAGGAATTTCTGCGGCATACTCTTTTGCCTGTTGTCGGAGAATTAGATCGAATAAGCAATGTTCTTGCCGACTCACCCAAATAGCAAGGCGTGGGATGGTGTCGGAAAAGTGTAGTTGCCATTGAGCCTCTAGAGGCTGTGCGATCGCGCCAAAGGCAGGCGCAATTAGCTCTCGCGGTAGATGAAAACCCTCTAATTGCCATTCAATGCGGGTTAGAAACAAACCAGCAGCAAAGTCTGTATGCTGATCGGCATGGATAATGTTACCACCATTGGCATAGATAAAATTAGCAATTTTTGCTACTAATCCTTGTCGGTCGGGACAAGAAATGAGTAGAGTTGCTGTCAGTCTATTCATATTACTTAACCTTCGCTTGATGTATAAGAAAACCTTTATAAACTGTCTTCTATCTTCAGTACGAACGTAGTATTAGATATATCGAGTTTGAATTTCATTGTCTCTGATAACTGCCTCTGGATTGTCCGCAAGTTAAAAGTATGAAATAATACATAAACAAGATCGGGAATTGCTGGAAGCGCGTGTGAGGGTATACGAGCATTCATAGCACTAGTCTGGAATAGCTTTTTGGGCTGACGTATTTCATTGTCAGAGTCTTTTGCGGCTTGAAAGCAAGTTACTAACAAGGTGCTACGGATAAATGTCGATTAGTTAAGGCTTTCGGGTCAGATCGTTACAGGGTGTTCGGGCTACATAGCGCTCAAAAGAGCGTATTAACGATAACTTCGTCGACCGCGCTGCTGGTTTGGGGTAGCTGCTGAATTCTTTTCAGACTCAACCTATTTTTAGAAAATGACTTTTTAGAAAATGATGCTACAAACAATTATTACTGCTGGGGCGACTTTCTATATTACAATCGCGGCTTGTCTGTTTACTCAGTGGGCAGACATCATGCAGCGAGACCTTGGCAAACGCTCTCAATTACTTCTACTCAGAATATTTTTAGTCATAGTCACTCTTTTTTGGCCAATTATCGTACCCATTGCTTATCTAGAATTGTTAATTAAAGTTAAGAAAGACAAAGAAAAAATGAGTTGGTTGGCAGAGCGATCGCCTGAAAGTTTTTCAGCGACAACCGCTGACGATTCATTGCTGTCATAACTGATATCATTACCGCTATCATAATTGTCATCATTGCTAATAAAATAGCTTTTTCCTACAGTAAAAGCCCGCAAATGCGGGCTTTTTATTGAATGAAATATTTTGACTAAATTAGAGCTTGTAAATGTTCGATTAAATTAGGTGCTGGTACTACGCCCTCAATGCGATCGACTGGTTGACCCTGCTTAAATAGTACTAGTGTGGGCAAGGCATGAATTTGATATTGACTGGCGAGTTGTGGATATTTATCAGTATCGATTTTCACAATACGGATTTTAGATTTGAGACGCTCGTTTACTTGTTCTAAAATTGGAGCCATCATCTGGCAAGGACCGCACCATGCAGCGTAAAAATCTACCAGTACAGGCACATCAGCACCAGAAATCATTTCGGCAAAATTATTGAACTGCTGTTTAGTAGCCATGAGATTTAACACAGTTTTTTACTGTTATATCTCAAGTAGCAGTGAGTGGTGCGTGTTGATGCGGGTGTAGGGTGTAGTGAGTGGCTGGTAGCTAGTGGCTAGTGGCTGGTAGCTGGAATTCCTCCCTCAACTTCCTCAGCTTCCTTGTCCCCCTTGTCCTCCTTGTCTCCCTACTCCCTGCTCCCTACTCCCTGCTCCCTATTGATAAGATGGTTAGCGCGGTGGTTTAAGTGCGATCGCTAAGTGAGAGTATTTACGTAAGAGTCATTGTTTATGGAAGTATTGCCAGAGGATTTACAACGGTTACGCCAACAAGTCGCAATCGTCACGGGGGCTTCGCGAGGAATTGGACGGGCGATCGCTTTGAGTTTAGCCGCAGAAGGGGCAAACGTTGTTGTAAACTACGCAAGTTCTAGTTCCGCCGCTAAAGAAGTGGTAGAAGAAATTGAGGCGGCGGGGGGTAGCGCGATCGCAATTCCGGCTGATGTCTCTGACGCGGCTCAAGTAGATACTCTGGTTAATACTGTTGTAGAAAAATGGAAGCGAATTGATGTTTTGATAAACAATGCTGGTATTACCCGCGATACTTTGTTATTGCGAATGAAACCGGAAGACTGGCAAGCAGTCATCGACCTCAATCTTACAGGCGTATTCCTTTGTACCAAAGCTGTTAGCAAAATCATGCTCAAGCAACGCAGCGGGCGCATCATTAATATTGCTTCTGTAGCCGGACAAATGGGCAATCCCGGTCAAGCAAATTATAGCGCCGCAAAAGCTGGGGCGATCGGATTTACTAAAACCGTTGCGAAAGAACTTGCCTCCCGTGGCATTATCGTCAATGCTGTTGCCCCTGGTTTTATCACTACTGACATGACCAGTAACATTGATTCTGAAGATATTCTGAAATATATTCCCTTGAGTCGTTACGGCAAACCCGAAGAAGTTGCTGGTATGGTGCGCTTTCTCGCCGCCGATCCTGCGGCTGGTTACATTACAGGTCAAGTCTTCAACGTCGATGGTGGCATGGTTATGGCTTAAGAGCGATTAGCGTCTAGCAATTAGCTAACAGCTAATTGCTAAACGCCAGTAGTTTCATTAGCACTCAACTCAAGAGAGTGCTAAATTGACTAATGGAAGCTTGAGGAAACGAAGCGTATGTCAAAAATCGTTGCGTTTGATGATGAATCGCGGCGGGCATTGGAACGGGGTGTGAATGCCCTTGCCGATGCCGTGAAAATTACCCTGGGTCCAAAAGGTCGCAACGTCCTGTTAGAGAAAAAATACGGTGCGCCTCAGATTGTCAATGATGGGATTACTGTAGCTAAAGAAATTGAGTTGGAAGACCCCCTAGAAAATACTGGGGCGCGTCTGATTCAGGAAGTTGCATCGAAGACCAAAGATGTAGCTGGGGATGGTACGACTACGGCGACGGTTCTCGCCCAAGCGATGATTCGTGAGGGACTGAAGAACGTAGCAGCGGGTGCTAATCCAGTGGCGCTGCGTCACGGAATCGAGAAGACCGTTGCCAAACTGGTAGAAGAAATTGCTGCTGTCGCCAAACCAGTCGAAGGAAATGCGATCGCCTCTGTGGCGACTGTCTCGGCTGGAAACGATGAAGAAGTTGGGGCGATGATCGCTGAGGCAATGGAGCGAGTCACCAAAGACGGTGTGATTACCGTTGAGGAATCCAAGTCTCTCACGACCGATTTAGACGTGGTAGAAGGGATGCAGTTGGATCGAGGTTATATTTCTCCCTACTTCATCACCGACAACGAGCGGATGGTAGCAGAGTTTGAGAATCCTCGCTTGTTGATTACAGACAAGAAAATTAGCACGATCCAAGATTTGATTTCGATTTTGGAAAAAGTCGCTCGTGCCGGACAACCTTTGATTATTATTGCTGAGGATGTCGATGGAGAAGCTTTAGCAACTTTGGTTGTGAATAAAGCTCGTGGCGTGTTGAGCGTTTGCGCGATTAAAGCCCCAGGATTTGGCGATCGCCGTAAAGAAATGTTGCGCGACATCGCCGTACTAACTGGCGGTCAGTTGATTTCTGAAGAAATCGGCTTAAGCTTGGATACCGCTTCTTTGGAGATGATGGGTGTTGCTCGTAAAGTCATCATCGACAAAGAATCTACCACAATCGTCGCCGAAGGCGAAAATAAAGCTGATGTGGAAAAGCGCATCAGTCAAATTCGCAAGCAACTAGCAGAATCTGACTCCGACTATGACAAGGAGAAACTGCAAGAGCGAATTGCCAAGCTGGCTGGCGGTGTGGCAGTCATTAAAGTTGGTGCAGCTACCGAAACCGAACTCAAAGACCGCAAACTGCGAATTGAAGACGCGCTGAACGCGACTAAAGCCGCAGTCGAAGAAGGTATCGTCCCTGGCGGCGGTACGACCCTAATCCACTTAGCGAAGAAGGTGGACGAATTCAAAGCCAGCCTGCAAGACGAAGAAAAAGTTGCCGCTGAAATCGTCGCTAGAGCGCTGGAAGCTCCCTTACGCCAAATGGCTGACAATGCAGGGGCTGAAGGCTCTGTCGTGGTTGAAAGAGTGCGGGAAACCGATTTCAACGTTGGTTACAATGCGGCAACTGGCGAGTTTGAAGATCTGATTGCTGCTGGCATTCTCGACCCTGCTAAGGTTGTGCGTTCGGCATTACAAAATGCTGGTTCGATTGCTGGTATGGTGTTAACGACCGAAGCCCTAGTCGTTGAAAAGCCAGAGAAGAAAGCTGCTGCTGCCCCTGACATGGGCGGTATGGGTGGCATGGGCGGCATGGGTGGTATGGGCGGTATGGGTGGCATGGGTATGATGTAGCCTGCATAACCCTCGTAAGGGCGCACGGCTGTGCGCCCCTATACATTGGATAAATTTATGGTTATTGGTTGGCGATCGCCTTTTCTATCTACTACCTTGCCAATAATGCAACTTTGTGCGTAGCCTAAACTATGTAGCTTATCTAGACATTGACTGGCTTGTTCTGCTGGAATTGATGCGAGTAAACCGCCCGATGTCTGCGGATCGAATAAGAGCGAGTAGCGAGCAGACGGGCTGAGCGATTCTGAACCAGCGATGTTTAGATCGGTAATAAAACGAGCAATGCGTAAATTTTCCGCTTGCAGCGAACTGACAATTCCTTTTTGTAATGTAGCGATCGCACCTTCTAGAGCAGGAATTGCTGCTAAATTTAAATCTACCGCACAGGCAGAGATGCCTACGCTACGGGAAGCTCGAACCATTTCGTACAAGTGTCCGGCAAGCCCAAAACCCGTAACATCAGTACAAGCAGTGGCTCCATGTGCCATCAAACAAGCAGCTGCAACTTGATTCGATTGCAACATTGAAGTAACAGCGCGATCGATCCAATCTCCTTTAGTTTCCCGTTGCATCTCGGCAGCAAAAAGGGTTCCCGTACCGAGGGCTTTAGTTAAAATTAGAACTTGTCCTGGCTGCATTCCACCTTTGCGCAGAAGTTTATTCGGGTGGACTAAACCGTTACAAGATAAGCCAAATTCCAATTCGCTGCCTTCAGTTGTGTGTCCACCTACCAAAGGTGTCTGCGCGTCAGCTAGCACTTTGACTGCGCCGGATAGTAACTGATAAAGGGTTTCTTCTGTTTTGGATTCTAAAGCATAGGGAATAGTTGCGATCGCCAATGCACTTTGAGGTGTCGCACCCATTGCAAAAATATCGCTGAGGCAATGGTTAGCAGTAATTTGTCCAAAAATATACGGATCGTTGATGAGACTGCGGAAATGATCTATGGTGTGTACCATCCACAAACCGCCTGGTACTTCCACCACCGCTGCATCGTCAGGAGCATCTAGCCCGATAATAATATCTTGGCGATTGCACCAGTTAGTACTATCCTGCTTGATTTGATTGAGTACCCTTGCTAAAACTGTGCTGCTAACCTTAGAACCGCAGCCAGCACAAGGCATTGTTTGGTAATTGGTAATTGGTAATTGGTAATTGGTAATTGGTTGTTGGTTGAGCGCTCCTTTGTCCCCCTTGTCCTCCTTGTCCCAATTTTGAATTTTGAATTTTGAATTTTGAATTTTGAATTTTGAATTTTGACTTTTCTCGTCCATTTGCGGTAAGTCACTGAACCGCTGCATGAATTTGCGATCGATCGCATCTTTCCAGCGCCACAGCCAGCCAGTAGCGCCAAAACCAAGTTTTCCCCATGCCGCGATCGCTTTGCCGTCTCCCGTACCGATTAAACTTAAATATTGTTTCTGCGGTTTGTAAGGCTGTAGCGATCGCCCTAATAATGCTCGTCGCAGGTTTTTAAATAAAGGTTTGCCTTGGCGCACGGCAAATACTCCAGCTTTGGGACGGGGATAATTTACCATTGAGGCAATATCACCCGCTGCAAATACATCTGGATGGGAAACCGATTGTAGTGCATCGTTGACGAGAATAAATCCGCGTTCGTCAGTGGCGATTCCTGCGGCTTGTAGCCAATCGGGTGCGGAGGCTTGCGTTACCCAGAAGATGCGATCGCATTCTACCTGCAATCCAGATTCACATTTGATGGTGTAGGGTGTTGGTAGGGGCGGGTTTGGAAACCCGCCCGTATAGGTGTAGGGTGTGGGGTACGATTGGATTTCACAAACGGTTTCTTGCAGGTGTAGTTGAATTCTTTTGTGGATTAAAATCTCTTGACAGCGATGCCGTACCCAGGAATTGTAATTTGGCATTAATTCAGCACCGCGCTGAAATAGATGAATTTCTAGATCTCGATCTTCCCTCTCCTCCCTGAATAAGCGAGAAGACTTAGCCCCCCTTTTTAAGGGGGGTTGGGGGGATCTTATAGACTGCAAATGACCCTGCATTGCCATTGCTAACTCGACTCCGCCAGCACCTCCACCGACAATTCCCAGGCGCAATGTAGAGACGTTACATGTAACGTCTCTACATGTTGTAACGTCTCTACACAAGTCATACCAATGTTGCAGAAACTGCGCCACTGGTTTCGCTGGAATCGCGTACTCTGCTGCACCGGGTACGGAAATTTGAGCCGGAGTGCTGCCAATATCAACGGAAAGCAAATCGTAGGCTACAGGCGGACGGTTGGCACAAATAACTTTTTTATTAACTAAATCTAATCCAACAACGCGATCGCGATAAAATTGCACCCGAGCAAATTGAGCTAAACGTCGCAGATCGATGTGGCATTCTTCATGAGTGTAAAATCCAGCAACGTGACCGGGTAACATCCCCGAATAAGGAGTATCTGACGCTTCTGTAATTAATGTAACTCGAATGCCTAGTATCGGTTTCATACCCAGCATTCTCAGGACAATAGCATGGCTGTGACCGCCGCCAATCAGGACTAAATCTTTAGTTACGAGTTGCGATCGCTGCATTCACTCTCAAAATAAAATATCTCTCATATTGATTCTGACAAATTAGTCGAGGTGAAGGCGGAACGCGATCGCAATTATTTCTGCTGTTTTGGATTAATGACTAACCAAACGCTCAGTAAAATTGTTATCAATCCAAAAATTAAGCCAGAATTCACGGGTTCGCCGAGGAAAATATTGCCAAATAACAGACTGAAAACAGGAATTAAAAAAGCAACAGTTATTGCTCCAGTCGCACCGATATTAGAAATTAGTTGAAAGTAGAGCGGATAGGCAACAGCAGTACACGCGATCGCGAGTACGGCGACTGCAAAAATAACTTCGAGCGAGGGAAGTGTTTGAGGAAAAGTTGCAAAAGCAACCGGAATCAGCAAAATACTCGAACTAGTTAATTGTCCGAAGGCAGTTTCAGCAACTCGATCGTGTATAAATCTGCGACGGGCATACACAGCAGCAATACCATAGGAGAGGGCTGCAATTAAAGCTGATATTCCTCCGAAAATGACTGAAGGTGATAGCGGTAAAGGGCTCCATCCAACTAAAATAGCAACTCCAACAATCCCTAATACTAATCCAATCGCTTTACGTTTGTTTAGCGATTCTTTCAACCAAATAGCTGAAACGATCGCTGTAAATAGAGGAGCTGTTGCATTTAAAATTGCCGCAATTGAAGCATTAAGATTGACAACGGCGATCGCAATTAATAAAAAAGGAATGACATTGTTGAATAAACCCAACAAAAGATAAGACTGCCAACGACTTTTGAGCTTGAATGGTGAGGCGATCGCGCCAGATAAACCTAATGCAACCGCTGCTAAAATAATTCGTAAACTGATGGTAAAGAAGATTCCTAAAACAGGAGCTGCAATACGGATAAATAAATACGAACTGCCCCAAAGCGCAGCGAGTAAAAACAAGCGCGCTAGATCGATTGGTTTCATTTTTAAAATTGCAGAATGCTTAGTAGTTTTTCGATCCCCCAACCCCCTTAACAAGGGGGCTATGAAAAATTACTGAATTGTTTCGTGGCTTGGCGATTTTCCAGTCCGCTCTAGTTCCAACAGCAACCGTTTTCGCCAAATTCCACCGTTGTATCCAGTTAATTGTCCATCTTTGCCAATTACGCGATGACAGGGAATCAGGATATCGATCCGATTCATCCCATTTGCTCTAGCTACGGCACGAACTGCTGTAGGCTGACCGATGCGCCGAGCCAGTTCATCGTAAGATATTGTCGTCCCATAAGGAATGCGTTGTAACTCCGACCATACTTTTTCTTGAAATGCAGTTCCTTGTGGAACCAAAGGAGTTGTAAACTCGGTTAACTTACCTGCGAAATAACACGCCAGTTCATCTCGCAAATGCTCGATATGATGATTCGTCACGGGGAGAATTGGATAACCAAAATGCTTGCGAATTGTGGCATAGTTATGCTCAAGCATTTGCTTATCTGTATAGGCGATCGCGCATATCCCTCGCTCGACTGCACCAACAAGTAATGCTCCTAAAGGTGTTTCTAAAATTTGCGTGGCTACAAAGTCGCTAGTTTGGCTTTGTCCTGGGGGGACACCAAAGACTTTGCTGAAGGCTTCTCTAAACCCACTATGAGATTCATATTGATTGGCAAAGACAACATCATCTAGCGTGGCTCCCGCTCGAATTTGCGTCAAAGCATTCGCCAATCGTCTGCTGCGACACCATTCTACAAATGTCATGCCGTAATGCTCTCGAAACCAGCGTCGGACTCGTTCGGGAGTTGTTTTTAACTCACGCAGTTCTGCGGCTGTAATTTTTAGATCTGGTGCGGTTTCTACGCGCTGTATCAATGTTGTCACCCAATCTGGCAGCGCCCCATAAACTAAAAGCGGATGACATCGTTTACAAGGACGATAACCTGCAAGCACAGCATCCCGAATTGTGGGAAAGAATTCGACGTTTTCCAGTTTCGCACGGGCAGGACAAGAAGGGCGACAAAAAATTCCTGTCGTGCGGACAGCTACAAAAAACACGCCGTCATAGCTAGCATCTTTGCTACAAGCGGCTTGTTCCATTTCAGCGCGCGATGGCAAGAGATTTAAGTTCATTTGCACGGGTACGCAATTCAATTCCATACTGGCTATTGTTGCAAGCCCATACATTGCCGTCTACCGAAAAAGCGACATGACATCGATTCGGTAAGCTAGCGTGAAGGATGAAGTGCGATCGCCTCTACTCTTTAGTCAATCCATTCTAGAAGTCCTAAAGAGGTTATACTACCGATTAAATGAGTTCCGATTAAGTTAACGTTAGATAAGATTACCAAAATATCTAAAGAACGAATTAGATTTTGGCGATTATATATTGCGACCCCCTGGGGAACGGATAAAGATTTTGATAATACTGCGATCGCGCTGACTTCTGAGGCAACAAAAGCGATTAACATTCCGATAAAACTGACGATTAAACCAATTTTTAAAGCTTGAATGACTTCTTCTTTGCGAGGATGAATCGTGCGATCGCTTGATTGCAAGCGTCTAGCTAAACTTCGATCTCTAAAAGCCCAAACTACGCTAAAGGCAGCTAGTAATACACCGACAATTGCTAGAAATATACTCAGGCTAATACTGGCATTCTCTGCTACCTCGCTGGCATTGCGGCTAAGGATGGCAAATATTAAAGCAATTCCAGAGGTACTCGCTAATGCTAGCTGTATCCAAAAGCTAAATCGACTTACAATCCGAAAAGCAGCGGCGAATCTTTGTTTAGTTGGTGTTGGTAATGAGTCTTTGATTATTTCAGACATGTATTTCTCTCACAGGCATATTTTACCTTTGTTATAAAGAAGCTATTGAGAGAAATCATCAACCCAAAGTTAGCTGTTGGGATAATTTTATATATAATGAGATAGACCGAGGGGTAGGTTCACCAGCAACCTCTGCGTTTATGTAAAGATATTTTTAAACCTAGCTTTCTCAGGATATGGCAAGGGGTCTGGATTTTATGTCGCGCAAAGTCGCAAAGACGCGAAGAAGAACGCAAAAAGGCTTTGAACGAGCTACTTAGAGGGTTTGAAGTTGGAAAATTCGCAAATTGCACTGAAGGAACAGTACCGACAGTGATAACCTGGATTGGGAGGAAAGATTTTACTAAAATTATAGGGGTTTTGTTCGTATTTATTAATATCTCGCTGGTGGCGAATTGCAATCCTTGCCAGTTGACTTTCAATTGCGTCGAGTTGACTGGGAGTGACGCGAATTAGAGCGGAGGTTTTACACTGTTCTAAATTATAAAAGGAAGCAACTGCTGTATATTGAGGATATAAATAACGGGCAGCAACGAGGTAGACAAATGCTTGTCTTTGGTCGAAGATAGATTTACCCGTTTTAAAATCGATAATGTGTAATGTTTTATCTGATTCTGTTAAAATACAGTCCATCGTAGCATAGAGTCGAAATCGGTAGTTTTGTTGTTCGATCCAAATTGGTTTAGGAAATCCTTCCTCACCACTAGTTAATTCAATAATATGTTTTCCTACTAATAATGGATGAGCGTGATAATTTTTGAGAATCTGCGTTACTCGCTGCTGAACTTGTGTGGTTAATTTGCCGAGTTTAAGTAACTGCGAGACTCTTTCCACGCCATCAGGTTGAGTCAGAAATTGACGGTGACGGTGGAACTCGTAAACGCCTTTTTGCGCCAACAACCCAATTCGCTGCGGAATGCTAGCTTGGGTAAGTAACGATTGAACGATCGGTTCTTTTTGTCTCGCTTTGATAAAACCCCGCTTCATTTGGCAATGCCAGCGTTCTTGTCCTACGGCTGGGACAACTAACGACCACAAGTGATAACTAACAAAGGGTTGCCCAAGAATTGGCATCGTTCTCAGAAGAAACAACAAAGATACGGACTGTCTAACAAAGGAGTGAAGCAAGAAACTTCTTGTACTATTAATGATGAATATAGGGTGGCAAACTGTGAATGCCAGTCAAATCGGCAAAATTAAATTCGGTACTGACGGATGGCGGGGAATCATCGCTGATGATTTTACCTTCGCCAACGTCCGACGAGTGACAAGGGCGATCGCAAGTTACCTAGAAACTGCATACACTAAAAGTAGACCAGTTTTGGTGGCGTACGACACCCGTTTTCTGGCAGAAAAATTTGCCCGTACCGCTGCCGAAGTCTTAGCAGAATTGGGATGGAGTGTGAAAATTACCGATCGCGATTGTCCGACTCCGGTAATTGCTTATAATGCCCGTTACTTAAACTCAGCAGGGGCATTAATGTTCACCGCTAGCCACAACCCTGCACCCTATTGCGGGATTAAATACATTCCCGACTATGCTGGTCCTGCTACTCCAGAGATTACTGATACAATTGTGGCAAATATTTTTGGTGTGGAGGATACTCCGCCAAAATTTATCCGCAATGACAGAATTTCTACTTTTAATCCCCAGCCCGAATATCTGAAATTTATCTATTCTCTGATTGATATCGAAAAAATTCGTCATGCTAGGCTGAGGGTAAAGTATGATGCCCTCTACTCGACTTCTCGCGGCTACCTAGATACGGTATTGAGATACTGCGGTTGCGAGTTAGAAACATTCCACGCCTACCGAGATGTCTTGTTTGGTGGTGGAATGCCGGAACCACAAGGCAAACAGTTAACTCAGTTGGTAGCAGCCGTACAAGCAGATGCCGCTGACTTGGGCTTAGCTACGGATGGAGATAGCGATCGCTTCGGTATTGTAGACGAATTGGGCAATATTTTAACGCCGAATGCTGTCTTGTTACTGCTTGCCCGTCACTTAATTGAAAATAAAGGCAAAACAGGGGCGATCGTCCGTACTGTCGCCACCACACGTTTACTCGATAATTTTGCCGTTAAATACAGATTACCTTTGTACGAAACTCCTGTAGGATTCAAGTATATTGGGGAAAAAATGCGCGAAACCACTGTCTTGATTGGCGGCGAAGAATCGGGTGGTTTAAGCGTAATCGGACATATTCCCGAAAAAGATGGGATACTCGCAAATATGCTAGTTGCTGAGGCGATCGCCTATGCAGGTAAGCCATTGAGTCAGTTAGTTGCAGAAGCAATTGCTGATGCTGATGGTCCCCTGTACAACCACCGCATCGATTTGCACCTCAGCGATGCCCACAAAGCCGCCATTATCGACAGTTTTACTCAAAATCCTCCCAGGGCGATCGCCGGAATCGCAGTTAAAGAAGTCAGTCGCAAAGACGGAGTTAAACTGTATTTAGCAGAGGGCAGTTGGATACTGTTACGCCCATCAGGTACGGAACCCCTCATGCGCGTCTACATGGAAACCAACTCTCTCGACAAGCAAGATCGAATTGTGATGGAAATGGAAAGAGCGATCGGGCAAATTGGTAATAGATAAGTCAAAAGTTAAAAGTTAAAAGTCAAAACTGAGAAGTCAGGAGTCAAAAGTCAGGAGAAATATAAACACGAACTCTCACTACTCCCTACTCCCTACTCCCTAATCTATGAAATCCTTCGCTAGTCTTCTCACTTCTTCTATTGTCGCTGTTTGGATTGTGGCGATCTCGCTGCTATCTATGCAAAATGCCGATCCAATTCGGCTGAAGTTTTTACGCTACCAGACAATTCAATTACCAGTTGGTTTTGTTTTGGCTGTTAGTGCTGGGGTAGGGGTGGTTGCAACGGCTTTGATGCAGCCTCTCTGGGGTATAGGGAGTACACCTGCACGATCTATTGAGGAAGACATTGAAGATGAATTTTCTTTTGATGAATAGTGTAGAGACGCTACGCCATAACATCTCTACAATCTACAAAATAGAGAACTCCTGTATGCTATTCCGATAAGCGAATCTCTTTGTGAGACTGCTTGCTTCTGTCTGGCATAGATCCATTGTGATAGGTTTTGGCGTACTGCTTTTCAGGATCGATACCTTTGAATGTGGGGGGTATCCAAACGCGGACAACGAGTAGGGCTGCTAATACCAGCAGAAAGGCACATGCAGCTAAGATCTGATTCCAGGGAACTTCTAAAACTCCCCGCACGATCACTTCTCGCAATACAGATACAATAGACACTTCCACCATTACACCAATCGATACTCGCTGTTCTTGCAGGTAGATAATTAGCAGTCGGAACAACTCAACCAGAATCAGTAGGAACAGAATATCAGCCGCGATTTGGTGGAAATTCAGAGGGGGTAGCAACATGAAGAATATTCCCCGCAGTTGAATTGCCATGACACAGAACAAACCAACGCACAGAGAGATGACAATTAAATCCTGAATAGTTTCTAAGCTACGCACGATCGCACTACGATTGAAAAATTCGTACCAATAATGCAATGGGCTTTTTAAAGGCTGATTCATTGGGAAATTCTCCTGTGTGCGGTTAGCTCGTTATGCTTACATTAACTTATGTTTTTAAGTTTTAAATTTTGAAAAAGTTATATAAATAATTATTGTCCTCGATCGCGAGCGACAACTACGACTATTTGCAGAAGACTGGTAATCATTGCTGGGTTGAGTATCTGGAGCGATCGCCTGCCAAATTTTTTTCAAAATAGGTCAACATACCGCAGAGATTTTGTTCTCTAAGCACATCTTTCCTTAGGAGGATTTGGGAAATTATGTGCGATGATTTCATGGAAAAAGTTTGTTTGAGGTGTAACTTGCATGAAAGCTAGATATCTATCATTCATAGGTATGGTGATCGCAGTGGCATTGAGTGGTGGTGCTGCTTGGGCGCAATCAGGTTCTGTACCGAAAGAAATCCAGCTTTCACAGACAGATAGCCCGTCACAAAGTCCGGCTCAACCAACTCAACCTTCTCAGTCTCAGCCACCAACTCAAAAACCAGCCCCAGCGCAGGTTAGTCAGAAAGAACTGCAACAATTTGCTAACGCAGTCAAAAAACTACAACCTATCCAAGAGAACGCCCAAAATCAGATTGTTCAAGCAATTCAACAGGAAGATTTGAGCGAAAAACGGTTTGGGGAAATTTACCAATCGCGCCGAAATCCTCAAGCGCAGCCTACAGCCAAAATTACCCCTGACGAAAACAAGAAATTCGATCAAGCCAATGCCAAAATCGAAAAAATTGAGCAGTCCACCCAAGGGCAAATGGAGCAAGCTGTCAAGGGGGAAGGTTTAGATATCCAGCGATTTAATCAAATCTTTCTCACCCTGAGACAAAATCCAGACTTACTGCAAAAAGTGCGAGAAATGATTAAGACTGCTGGCTAATTAGTGGCTAGTGGTTAGAGGCTAGTGGTTAGAGGCTCGTGGCTAGTGGCTAGTGGCTAGACAAAGATTCTAGTCACCAGCCACCAGTCACTAGTCACAAGGCAAAGATTCTAGTCACCAGCCACCAGTCACTAGTCACAAGGCAAAGATTCTAGTCACCAGCCACCAGTCACTAGTCACCAGCCACCAGTCACTAGTCACTAGACTACAGCCAATTCCCTACCAAAACGTAGGGTGCCCAGTAAACTGGATGGCGATAGCGTGGGTTTTGTAGTAGAGCAAGTTGAGCGCGGCGGAGTGCCTCGGCTTTTGTCATCTCAGCCGTAGATAGCTCCTGGTAGAACTGACTCATGAGCGGTACGGTAGCAGCATCGCTGACATACCAGAGAGTTGCCAAGGTACTACGCGCCCCGGCTCTGACCGCGACTCCAGCCATACCGAGAGCAGCGCGTCTATCTCCAGCAACAGTACGACAGCCGCTCAATACCAGAAGTTCGATCGCATTTGGTCGTTCTAAGTCCGAGCTAGGTTCGCGTACCCGCAGCAGTTCGTCTAACTGCTTAACATTGATCGGTCCATCCCAAGCGAGAATATATGTCTGATCGGCTTGCGAACCAAACTGAGCGTGACTGGCAATATGGACGATGGAAAAAGGCAGAGATTTAATTTGGTTTCTCAGCGATGTGCTAGTGAAATTTTGATTGAGTAACTCTCTTCCTGGCACTTCCGAGCGAATTTGATTCAGCTCTAAGGCTACATTCGTCAGCGCTGGATAATCTCCTCGTGGTTCGGTCAATCCAGCAGTCAAGGCTCTCAAACGCTCTCGGCTTAAAGGCTGGGGCTGGAGTAATTCTAGACTGGGCGTGAGAGCAACGCTATATTTTTGGACGAGAAACTGTTTGCCATCGTGCAGAGCCGCCATTGGTAGTTTCTGCAAGGAAATATCTAGCACGAATACCAAAGTTTTTACACCACTTTTTTCAATATCGGCAGCGGCGGGTCGGATTAACCAGTCATAAACTTGTTGGGAGAGAGTCAAAAAGTCTTGAGAGTAGCGGATAACCAAATTTTGCCGTAACTGGTCGATCGCGCTTTCGACTTGAGTGCGCGGTAAAGCCGTAGCATAATGACGCAAAGGTTGCTTGGGCAAGCTGACAATAACTTCCAAACGGTCTTCTAAAATCACCGGATAGATCACAGCCGCTTGAGGATCGACGCGATCGATTTGAGTTGGCTGGGTATCTAAACAAGCTGCTCGAAAGAAATCGACGAGTTCGGCAGCTTTGAGAGATTCAAAGACGGTACGAGCTTGGTTGAGATTCTCTTGACTCGGTTGAGTGCCATCATCTTGCAACAGCAACCCGACAAACTGCCGATACACCGGTTCTACGCTCTCGCGAAAAGAAAACTGTACGGTGGGATTGATGCTAACTAGATCGTTACGCAGAGATTGGAGAGTTTTCACCGCATCAGCATAAGCCGCGATCGCACCTTGATTATCTTTCTCTGCTTTCAGCAGCCTTCCCAACTGCCATTGCCAGCTATAAGCAATATCTGGAGCATCAATTGACTGAGTAATCAACAGTGCTTGCTGAGTCAGTTTCTTTGCCTCTGCCAACTGTCCGACCTGTTCGTACAATCCACCCAAGCTACCCAAAGCATAAGCTTCAGCTCGCGGATCTTTCAAACTCCTTGCCTGTTGCACCGCAGTTGCTAGAACTTGGGCAATTTCTTGGGTTGTTGGTAGTTGGTAGTTGGTAGTTGCTCCCTCAACTCCCTGGGCTCCCTCAGCTCTCTTCCCCCTGCTCCCTAGTTTCATCAAACTATCGGCAAAGTTAATATGGGCGTAAACTGTAGCTCGGCTGGGAGGTAGTTGGGCTAGTTGAGTCTCGATTTGGGGAATCAATTCTCGGGCGGCTGAATCTCGTTGAGTTTGACTCAATAGTTGTAGTTGGTTCAGTTGGGCTTGAAGCTTGGTACTGGCAGTAGGAGCAGACTTTTCTGCTTGTTGATAGTAATCTAAAGCAGCGTCGGTATCTCCTTGAGCGCTGACCGTGTTACCTAAACTCAACAGTGTCGCTGCGGTTTCTGGCGCAGAAGGTAGGCTTCGAGCAATCTGCAAACTTTCTTGTAGGGTTTTGCGAGACTGTTCCAAATCACCAACTTGTTGTAAAACCTCTCCCAGGCTGCGCAAACTAACTGCTTTAGTCAGAGAAGCGGGAGTATTGCCCAGAGATTTGTTGATTTCAGTCGATTTTGTTAAGGCACGGCTGTACAGTCCCATCGCCCGTAATGCTTGGACGGAATTAATTTGGCTGCGGATCTCTCCTGCTTTATTACCAACTTGAGTATAAAGCGCTGCCGATCGCCCCCAAGTCTCGATCGCCGTTTCTGCTTCCCCTGTCAATAATTGCAGTCTGGCTTGGATGTCTAAGGCTTGGGCGAGAACTTCTTGGGTGCGGGAGTCGGTAGGGGCGCACTGCTGTGCGCCCGTACAGGGGAGTCGGGAGTCGGGGGTTTTCTCTGCTGCGTATCCGAGCAACTTGAGACTCTCATCGATCGCCTGTTTTGCTTCTGTCCAAGCGCCGAGTTGTTGATATGTTAGCGAGAGATTGCTCAAAGCTAGGGCTTGCTTGAGAGTATCGTTTTTAGTTCGATAATCTTGCAGTGCTTGTTGCAGTATGTTGACTGCCTCTGCATACTGACCCGCATCGTAAAATGTTTTACCTTGTTGCAGGCGATCGCCCTTCTGTGCAATTGGTATTGACTGACTGGGAATCGTCGTAGAGGGGGCGGGAATTTTGGCGATCGCGGGTACTTGTGTCGTACACAGCAATGCGATCGAGGCAAGCAAGCTATAAATAATCCGTTTTCTATTGAAATATATTGGCTTTAGTTGAAATCGAAAATGGGAAGCAACAGATTTTTTTCTATTTGAGTTTTTCATACCATTGATTTTTAAACGAGATAACGACGATCTGTAGAGGCGCACAGTTGTGCGCCCCTACACAAGTTATGCGTCCCTACAAATTGCGCGCCCCTATAGATATGTTTTGCATCCTTTTCCTACCGATCCTCACGGACGATTTCTAGGTACAACTAGAGGACTAGAGGGAATCGTACCACTTACGGCTCAAAACCAGCATTAACTAGTCGTGAATTTTTAGCCGGAAATTTTAAATCGTAAATTTTAGCTCGTAAAGTTTACGAACCTTGGCAGGAGGTAGGTGGATTATATCTGCGTGTAGTAGCTAAGGGTACAGTCGTTAGAATCACCTTGCCATCGCGATCGAATTGCCAAGATGTGGCTTCCTGAATCGGCTCTACAGGAGTTGTTGTCCGATCTGCCTTGGGGATAGTTGGCTCTACTGCGGCACGGTTTTCAGTTTCCGGCGTTTGCAAAGTTGCCCAATTGGTGAGGAGAGCATCAGGACTGAGTTTATCTCCAGGGGAAGGAGGTAAACCGCCGCGTCCGGTGACAGCAAATCGATTCTCTACTCCCGAAGGACACCCGGCTGCGACTAATGTGGAAGCATCGACCAATCCCGTAGGTAGTTCTACAATATCGCGACTGGGATCGATATCGGCAGCATTGAAAGTAACAGTGCCGCTAAGAGAGGGATTAGTTTGAGAAATGGCTGTAATGTCGTTACTGGGCAGGCGGCTAGGATCTAACTGTGTCGGATCGTCAGTTCCCAACAAAGCCTGGAGTTCTTGACGCGAGAGTGGCGTGAATCCAACGATAGTATCGGCTGTAATATCGACCCTACCACCACTGCCACTGAATGCATTTGCAGTAATATCGTTATTGCCATCAGAATTAGCAATGACGAGGGGAGTATCGATGCTAATGTTACCACCATCACCAGGTTGTTGATTCGTACCTGCTGTAGTTGAGATTTGACTGTTGTTGCGTAGTCGTAATTCTTTACTAGCCCGCAGTCGAATATTTCCCCCGTCACCTGAAGTGGTGATAGCAAAAATGTTGCCTCGATCGAGGTTGAGCGATCGCACATCTACATCGATATTACCTGCACTACCCCGCACCGCGTTGCTGGTATTCAATTGAGCGCCATTAGTTAAAGAGAGCGATCGCGCTGCGATCTTGATGTCACCACCTTCACCTTCGCCGCGAAACTGTTCGAGCTGTGCCACAGCAGTGAATATGCCACCCGTGCCATCCAAAGAGATGCGATCGCCAGCAGTCACTGTTATATTGCCTGCATTTCCCTTGGCAACTGAAAGCGCTTGTAAAGAGGAACCCGCACCAATTGAAATATCATCTGCAATATCGACTTGAATATTGCCTGCATTGCCTTGCCCAAAAGTTGAAGTGCCGATTTGTGCTTGATTAGTTATTGACAACGATCGCGCCGTAATCTTAATGTCTCCGCCTTGGCGACTGCCCTCAAACGCAGTGGTTGGAGCCAAACCGTTGATAACAAGACTGGCTTCACCGTCAGTTCCCACTCCATCTACACTGACAAGACCGCCAGCAGTGATGCTAATATTGCCTGAGTTGCCTGGACTGCTAGAAATAGCTCTGAGAAGTGCGCCGCTGCTAATCGAGACCGAATCGCTTAAACTCAGTTGAATATTGCCAGCGTTGCCTGAATTGCGAGCTGAGGTTTCTAGCAACGTTCCGTCTGATAAAAATAGCGATCGCGCTTTGATATTAATATCACCCGCTCGGCGATCGCTTCTGGGCGTGTTTTCCTCGATAGAGCTGATAATTCCACTAAGATCGCTTCTAGTCCCCGTACCGCTAAAAGCAACACGATCGCCTGCATTGATGGTGATATTACCTGCATTGCCTTCACCGTTAGAAAAAGCTTGGATAAATGATTTGCCACTAGCATCAAGCGAATCAGCTACGTCAATCTGAATATTGCCAGCATTTCCTCGTCCCTGAGATGAAGCACCGATTTGCGCGCCATTAGTTAAAGATAGCGATCGCGCTGCGATCTTAATATCACCTCCTTCACCGTCGCCGCGAAATTGACCGAACTGCGTTACGGCACTAAAAATTCCACTACTACCGTCTAAAATAATGCGATCGCCAGCATTCACTGTGACATTACCAGCGTTACCAGCGCTACCAGAAATTGCTTGTATTGCCGCATTGCCAAGTACGCTCACATCATCTGTAGCATCTACTCGAATGTTGCCTGCATTACCCTGTCCTGCGGCTGTAGTCGCAATTTGCGCTCCGTTTGTGACGGCTAGCGATCGGGCTGTAATGTTAATCTCTCCACCTTGGCGAACGCCTTCAAACTCTGCTGTTGGCAACAGAAGGCTGCTGATGCTACTCAGATTACCACTTACTCCTCCGTCAATGGAGACGAGTCCGCCAGCAGTAATCGTAATATTGCCTGAATTGCCTTGGCTGGCAGAAGTCGCTTCCAGAGATGAACTACCATTGATGGATAGCGCATCAGCGACATTCACTTGAATATTACCAGCACTGCCTCGTCCGAAAGTGGTGGTTGTCAGTTCCGAGTCATCGATCAAAGACAGCGATCGCGCTTTGATGTCAATATTGCCACCCTTGCCCGTTGCTTGAGGATCGACTCTACTAAAGAACCTACTGCTATTGGAGAGCGAGATAGAATCATCGACTTGCACGAATATATTCCCTGCATTTCCATTCCCAAACGTACTCGCACTCAATACACCATCGTCAGTTAACGTCAGCGATCGCGCTTTGATATTAATATTGCCACCATTACCCCGTGCTTTCTGGTAGCACAATATTGAAGATTCCACTAAATAACCCCCCCGTTAACTCGGCAATTGAAATCGTATCTTGGGCGTTAACGTCTATGTCCCCTGCTTGAGCGCCATCTGTCCCCTGTCCTCTAGCAATACCAGCTCTGAGCTGACTGCCCCTTGTCAAGCTGAGGTTACGGCTATTGACAGCAATACTGCCACCACCCCCAGCCCTGACATCAATAAATGCGCCATTCGTTAGCGATATGTCTGATAGGGTTAAATCTGTAGGGAAAATGAAGCGAATATTGTTATTATCTGCGTTCAGTCCTACCACGCCTGGGGCAGCAACTGCACCTAATTCTACTCGTCCACCCGCAGCAGTTAAGTCCCCACCTTCCAAGCTGACATTGCCACCAATTAAGGCAAGAGTTCTGCCAGCATCTACCTGTAAACCGACACCGTTAGCACGGTTGATCATATTGCCTGGATTTACACCAAATTGCAAACCCAAAGGGACGCTGACGGTGAGCAGTGGCGTACCCGTACCTGGTGTGGCGCTAAACTGCGTGCCATCGGCAAAGTTGATACTGTTAGCTGTTGTGGCAATGAAGGAACCACCGATATTTAAGCTGGCATTTTGACCGAAAAGTATACCGTTAGGATTGAGTAGGAATAAATTAGCCGTACCTCTTGCGGCTAAAATTCCATCAATCTCAGATCTGGAGCCACCTGTAACTCTGGTGAGGATATTTTGAATATTTGCTCCGTTATCAAATAAAGCTGCTCGTCCATTGGGGATAGAAAATTGCTCGAAGCTATGAAATAAATTACTTCCCCGCGTGGCTCCACCAGAGATTGTATCTATACCATCTGGGCTGGAGTTGACTATGGAATTATCTACATCTAGAGTATTATCAGGTCTAAGTTGGCTATCTGGCGGAACCTGAGCCAGCGTAGTACTCCCCAACGCCGTACTTCCTACTACCACGCTAACTAGTCCTAGTCGCACTACCTCACGCCAAAAAATTCGCGTCATTTCTCCCCTCCTCGCTCATTCTGCTTGTACTTTTTTTGACAAGTAACTCAGTATCCAAGGCTACACTGCCTAAAGTGATATTGCCAGAAAAGTCACTTGTCTGCGGTTAAGAATGCTTGCAGGGGTGTAGAGAAGCGCAAACGTTGCGATCGCATTATTTTTATCTACAGTAATTCGCGATCGCATATATAACGCTGGTAGGGGCGCACAGATGTGCGCCCCTACAGTCTGTGTATTTCATCCAATTGAAAGCCGCAGATCCCCCCTAGCCCGCCTTTCCAAGGGGGGGAACAAAAGTAGTATCTTTAGTAGGATGGAAAAGTATTCTATGTGGTACTACTAAGTGGCTACAGAAAAAATTTCCATCTCTCTCTCCTCATCTTTGATGAGATTTATTGAGACTTACAAGAATACACATCAGCATAAATCTCGCTCTCAGGTAATTGAAACAGCTTTGCAGTTGTTACAGCAGCAGGAGTTAGAAGCAGCTTATCGCGAAGCAAACCAGGAAATCGATCCTGATTGGGAAGTGACTGTTGCTGATGGACTTGCTAATGAAACGTGGTGAGATTTATTACGCTAATCTTAACCCTATAATTGGTTCTGAAATCAGCAAGCGCCGCCCCGTACTAATTGTTAGTAATAATGCGAATAATCGGGCTGCTGATATGGTTACAGTACTGCCAATTACATCAAATATAAGTCGCATTTACCCGTTTGAAGTGAAGCTAGAACCAGAAGATAGCGGTTTGACAAAATCGTCTAAAGTTCAAGCACAACAAATTCGTACCATCTCAAAACAGCGTCTTGATGGTGAATGCATTGGTTGCTTAAGCAAAGAAATGATGGCATTAGTTGATAACGCCATCAAACTACATCTTCAGCTTTGAGTTAAGAACTAGGGCAGGAAGTCGGTGTTGTCTTTAAATGACTTGGTGATGTGGTATCGCCACTAGTGAGAATTATCGCGCCGTTGCGATCGTATTGCCAGGATGTGGCTTCAGTTATGGTTTCTACGGGGGGTTTAGGTGTAGTATTAGTTGCTACTGGGAGAGTTGTTTCTACTGCGGCACTGTTTTGAGTTTCCGGTGTTTGCAGAGTCGCCCAATCGGTGAGGAGGGCATCAGAACTGAGTTTATCTCCTGGTGCGGGGGGTAATCCGCCACGTCCGGCGACGGTGAAGCGATTTTCGGCTCCAGATGGGCATCCTGCTGCGACTAAAGAGGAAGCATCGACTAGTCCTGTTGGTAGTTCCACAATATCGCGGCTGGGGTCGACTTCTGGGGAATTGAGTTGTACTGTACCATCAATACCGAGTTCTGAATTCGCAGTGATGTCATTAGTTTCTGGCGTTGGTTGGCGACGGGCTTGGATACCAAAGATACCTTGTGTCGTAATGTCGATATTGCCTGCCGTGCCTCTAACCGCATTGGCAATAATATCATTATCTTCATTGGGGGCAGCTATCAAAAATCTTGTATCAATATCGATGTTGCCACCACTTGCATCACCACTAGCATTGGTGGTAATTCTACTGCCTCGACGCATTCCTACAGAACGCGATTGTACATTAATATTACCGCGATCGCCTGTCGTGGTTGTTGCTTCTAAAGAGCCGTTATCTAACAGCAAATTGCGAGCTGAAACATCCAAGTTGCCAGCCGTCCCTGAGCCAAAACTACTAACTGAAACTCTGGCTCCATCTCGAATATTTAACTGTTTTGTTGCAATAGTTAAATTTCCTCCATCTCCACTAGCTTTTGAGTCAACTTGAGCAAATAAGCCGCTAGCATCTCCTTCTGCGTCAGCTCCAATGAGTTCGACTAAATCTGCACCAGTGACGAGCAGGTTTCCCGCCTTACCACTACCAAAAGTAGAAACCGAGATTTGTGCCCCTCCGCTCAGTTTCAATTGTTTGGTTTCAATCGTTAAATTTCCCCCATCTCCACTAGCATCTGAGTCAACTTGAGTAAATAAGCCACTGGGATCTCCTTGAGCATCAGTGCCAATGAGTTCGACTAAATCTGCCCCAGTTACGCGCAAGTTACCCGCCTTACCACTACCAAAAGTAGAAGCTGAGATTCTTGCCCCCTGGCTCAGTTTCAATTGTTTGGTTTCAACCGTTAAATTGCCTCCATCTCCACTAGCTCTTGCTCGAGCAAATAAGCCACCGGAAAATCCCTCAGCAGTGCCAATGAGTTCGACTAAATCTGCTCCAGCTACGAGTAAGTTACCCGCCTTACCACTACCAAAAGTAGAAACCGAGACTTGTGCCCCTCCGCTCAGTTTCAATTGTTTGGTTTCAATCGTTAAATCTCCTCCAGCTCCACTAGCTCTTGGGTTAACTTCAGCAAATAAGCCGCTAGGATCTCCTTCAGCGTCAGTGCCAATGAGTTCGACTAAATCTGCCCCAGTTATGCGCAAGCTTCCAGCTTTACCACTACTAAAAGTAGAAACTGAGATTTGCGCCCCCTCGCTCAGTTTCAATTGTTTCGCTTCAACCGTTAAGTTTCCTCCATCTCCAATAGCTCCTGAGTTAACTTGAGCAAATAAGCCGCTAGGACTTCCCTCAGCATCAGTGCCAATGGCTTCAATTAAATCTGCCTCAGTTACAAACAAGTTTCCCGCCTTACCACTACCAGAAGTAGAAGCCGAGATTTGTGCCCCCGCGCTCAGTTTCAATTGTTTCGCTTCAACCGTCAAATTTCCTCCATCTCCACTAGCTTCTGAGTTAACTTGAGCAAATAAGCCGCTAGGACTTCCCTCAGCATCAGTGCCAATGACTTCGACTAAATCTGCTCCAGTTACGAATAAGTTGCCCGCCTGACCGCTACCAGAAGTAGAAGCCGAGATTCGTGCCCCCTCGCTGACTTTCAATTGTTTGGTTTCAATCGTTAAATTGCCTCCATCTCCGCTAGCTTCTGGATTAACTTCAGCAAATAAGCCGCTAGGATTTCCTTGGGCACTAGTGCCAATGGCTTCAATTAAATCTGCACCAGTGACGAGCAAGCTTCCAGCTTTACCACTACTAAAAGTAGAAACTGAGATTTGCGCCCCCTCGCTCAGTTTCAATTGTTTGGTTTCAATCGTTAAATTGCCTCCAGCTCCACTAGCTCCTGAGTTCACTTGAGCAAATAAGCCGCTAGAATCTCCCTCAACATCAGTGCCAATGACTTCGATTAAATCTGCACCAGTGACGAGCAAGTTTCCCGCCTTACCACTACTAAAAGTAGAAGCCGAGATTTGTGCTCCACCACTCAGTCTCAATTGTCGTGCATTAATATCAATGCTACCTGCATCTCCATCACCATAAGTCCTAGCACCGATAGAACCTTCATCAAGTAACAAAGTCCCTGTTTTTATATTGATGTCGCCGCCATTGCCTACACCGCTTCCGATGACATCAGAAGAAATAGTCGAGTTGAACAATGAAACATTTTGCACTTCTATAGTGATGTTGCCTGAACTTCCAGTACCATAAGCGTCGCTATCTATTTGTGCGCGATCGCTAACAATGAGGGAACTAGCAGTAATATCAATACCACCGCTATTGCCGTTAGCTCCAGAATTTACCCGACTGAAAGCACCACTAGGAAATTGATCGCTGCTATCTCGTCCATCAAAAGTGACAGTGCCACCAGCTACAATCTTAATTTTGCCTGAATTTCCTTGCCCATTAGTGGAGTTCCTTAACTGAGCAGCATTAGCTAAAGTAATCGAATTAGTAGCATTCAGCTCAATGTCTCCTGCTTGAGCGCCCTCCGAGCCGAAACCGCTCAGTATCCCAGCATTAAGGGAGCTACTATCCAAAACTATGTCAGCAGCATTGACAGCAATACTACCGCCACCCCCAGCTGCTACATCAACTAAAGAGTCATCGATCAGCGATATATTTCCTAGAGCCAGATCTGTAGGAAAACTGAAGCGAACACCACTGGGATCGGGGTTAATTCCTACCACTCCTGGCGCGGCGACTGCACCTAATTCTATCCGTCCACCCGCAGCAGTTAAATATCCACCTTCCAAGCTCACATTACCGCCAATCAATCCTAAAGTTTTCCCAGCACCTACCTGTAAACCAAAAGTACTAGCACGGTTGACAATCTCCCCTGCACCAGCACCAAACTGCAAACCCAAAGGAACGCTGACGGTGAGTAACGGCGCACCTGTTGTACCTGGTGTAGCACTAAATTGCGTCCCATCGGCAAAATTGATACTGCTAGCTGTCGTGGCGATAAATGAACCACCGACTCTAAGGCTGGCATTTTCACCGAAAATAATCCCATTAGGATTGAGCAGAAATAAATTAGCCGCACCCCTTGCTGCTAATATTCCATCAATATTAGAAACTGAGCCACCCGTGACTCTGGTGAGAATATTTTGAATATCTGCTCCATTATTAAATAAAGCTGCTCGTCCGTCAGGGATGGAAAATCGATCGAAACTGTGAAATAAATTACTTCCCCGCGTGGCTCCACCAGAGATCGTGTCTAAGCCATTTGGATTGGAGTTGACTATAGAATTATCTGCACCCAAACTACTATCGGGTACGATTTGAGAATCTGGCGGAACTTGAGCCAGCGCAGTACTCCCAAACGCGATCGCACTCCCTACAATTGCACAAGCCAAACCTAGCCGCACGCACCAGCGCCCAGAAACTGAAGATATTTGTAAATACATCTCTGCTATATAAATATTTAGGTTAATACCGATGACAGATGCCAAACCACCAATAACTATAAAATAGTCGCCATAACAAAATAAAGCCCTGAAATCTGGAGAAATTGCGATCGCGCCATTTCCCCACACAACCAGCACAAAAATGTGCTATTCATCACATTTCCCGAAGACATACACCATCTTCAGGAAAAATTCCACATGATTTTGTAGTATTTACAATAAATGAACGAACCGAACTTTCAATTGGGGGAAAGCCGTATTATAAGAATACTTAAATCAACTTCCTCCTAATTGAAGTGCGATCGCGTCGTTTGCTACCCTCTGGCTTAGTTGAATTTCTATCCAGAAAAGCTAATCGGTATAAAAAATATCTGTCTACGGAGAACTGCAATGAAGATTAAACCGTGGCTGAAGTACGTAATCCCGATCTTGGCAATTGGTTGTTTTGCCCCTGTAGTCCCTGCAACGACGCAGGCTGCACCCGCTAAAGCAGTCCAAAACGCCCAGTCCGACTACGATAACTTCATGCGACAAGGCTATCTTGCCACTGCTCAAAGAGACTATGAAACAGCTCTAGTCAATTTTCGCAAGGCTCTCAACCTCCGGCAAGGAAACCCCTACGCTACTAAAGCAATTAACAACATCAGTAGCTATCTTTCGCAGCGCGGCGAAGCGACAATTTCCTTCGTACCCCCGGAGTGGGGCGCGCCAGGAAACCGTGTCGGTGGTGCAACGCGGGGCTGTTTTAGTGGCAAACAAGCACTCACAGCTTTAGTTCCAAATACTAATACGGGAACGACGATCGCCGCTCAACCGACCTTATCGTTCTACGTACCTGCAAATAAAGCCGAACAGCTAGAATTAGTTTTACTCAACGATAAACAAAAGATCCTGCACAAATCTATTGTTGCTTCGCCGAAAACTTCAGGGATTGTCAGCGTCAACATGGCTAAAATGCCAGGTGCGCCATCTCTAGAGACGGGGAAAAACTACCAATGGTATTTCTCCATGATCTGCGATCCAAAAGACCGTTCGGCAGACGTAGTTGTAGACGGCTGGATTCAACGAGTTGAAGCCGATCCGATTCTGCAAAGCGAAATTCAAAAAGCTAAACCGAGCGATCGCGTCTCTTTATATGCTGCAAATGGCATTTGGTACGATACTGTAGCGGCAATGGTGGCAAGCCGTCAATCAACACCCAATAATTCAACCGTATCCCGAGAATGGTCGGATTTACTCAAATCTGTAGGATTGGGTGCAGTTGCTCAGGCTCCAATTGTATTGCTGAACTAAGATTCGTTCAACTCACTCGCTCGAACAAAGCAAGTATGCCCCTTGTCCCTACAGCGCCCCATGATTACGATAATTATGGACGTGCTTAGGGAATTCTTGCTAATGGTCAGTTGTCAGTGACTAGTGACTAGTGACTGGTGGCTAGACCGGAACAAGAATCTAGCTACTAGCCACCAACCACTAGCCACTCTCTAATGACCAACGACAGTCATAACGCCAGATATGATAAATCAATATAAATATGCGCTTATTATTCAAAGCTTCTCAATCAAGTCGTCTACGTAAAATTACAGAGGCGATACCGCCCATATTAGTTGCTAGCGCAGCCGTCTGTGGCTTGGTTATTGGCGTGCGTCACTTAGGACGGCTAGAAGGACTGGAGCTAAACTATTTCGATCGCTTCGTTCAACTGCACCCTGACGAAGGTTCCGATCCGCGCTTGCTGGTGGTTGCAGTCACGCAAGACGATATTCAAGCACTGGATCGCTGGCCCGCATCCGATCGCACCATAGACCAGCTTTTACAAAAACTCAAACAGTATCGCCCTCGCATCATCGGCTTAGATATTTATCGCGATTTACCCGTAGAACCAGGTAACGCAGAACTCACCGCGCGCTTGCAGGTAAACGATAACATTGTCGCGGTGTGTAAAGTAGGAGACGATAAAGGTTTGGGAGTCGCACCACCGACAGTAGTTCCTAAAACTCGTTTGGGATTTAGCGATTTAGTTTTAGATCGAGATGGGGTAGTCCGCCGGGGTTTGCTGTTCATGACCCCAGAAAAAACCTCTAAGTGTCCTGCTACGACCTCCTTTAGCTTGCAACTAGCGCTAAAATACCTCAGCCAACAAGGTGTGCGAGCGCAACTAACTCCAGACAAGAATTTAAAGATCGGCACGGCAACTTTTCCCGCGATCGCCAGTAATAGTAGTGGTTATCAAAATGTTGATGCGAGAGGATATCAAGTCTTAATCAATTATCGCTCCCCCACTGCCGTCGCTCGCCAGGTATCGCTCAGTGACGTTCTCTCTGATTCAATCAACCCTAGCTGGGTGGAAGATAAAATCGTTCTCGTCGGCGTAACGGCGACGGAGATCAAAGATTATTTTTATACACCTTACGACCTCAGCCAGCAGCCGGAAACAAAAGGAAAAATGGCAGGCGTACTCGTCCACGCGCAGATTTTAAGCCAACTGCTGAGTACGACTTTAGATGGGCGATCGCTATTTTGGTATTGGTCGGAAACCACAGAAATTCTCTGGATTTGGGCGTGGTCTCTATTAGGTGGGGCGATCGCCTGGTACGTGCGTCCCTCCTGGCTGCTGGGAGTCATTGGGGCAAGTGCTTTACTAGGATTGGGTAGTATTTGTTTTGTCTTATTTCTCCAAAAAGGCTGGATTCCCCTCGTCCCTCCAGCACTTGGTTTAGTGGGAACAAGTGGGGCGATCGTGGCTTATCAAGCCTACTTTAAAGCGCGTCCAAGTGGAGCAAAAACAAACAATTCTGCGGAACAATCCTTTTCATCACCCACCACAGCCGCAGGCACTCAATCAACTCGAACCATATTAAAGGAACGATACCAAATCGTGCGCAATATCGGTGCGGGTGGGTTCGGTCATACTTTTCTCGCCGAAGATACTCAACGTCCGGGTAAACCTTATTGCGTTGTCAAGCAGCTGATTCCATCCAGCGATGAGAGATATATGCAACTGGCGCGGCGCTTGTTTCAGTCTGAAGCAGAAGCTTTAGAAATATTGGGAAGCTTCGATCGCATTCCTCAATTGCTAGCTTACTTCGAGCAAGATCGACAATTCTATTTAGTAGAAGAATTCATCCAAGGACACCCCTTGAGTGAAGAATTGGTTCCAGGTAAACGCTTATCTGAAACTGAAGTTGTAGCACTTTTAAAAGATGTTCTACTCGTCCTCGACTTTATTCATCAGCGCAGCGTCATTCATCGAGATATTAAACCCAGCAATATTATTAGAAGACAATCGGATAATAGCTTAGTTTTAGTTGATTTCGGTTCCGTCAAACAATTGCAAACTCAAATCACGATGGCGCAGGAAAAATACACCGTGGCGATCGGTACAATGGGATATGCTGCGCCAGAACAGTTTTTTGGTAAACCTGTATTTAGCAGTGACATTTACGCCCTCGGTACAATTGGCATTCAAGCTGTAACCGGAATTCCCCCAACAGAATTAGACGAAGATCCCACAACCCATGAGGTAATTTGGCGACACCACGTCCCTGCAATCAACGATACGCTAGCAGCTATTTTAAATAAAATGGTGCGTTATTATCCCAGCAATCGATTTCAATCAGCAACCGCAGTCCTAAGAGCATTGGAAAGCGTTTATATATATTAAAGTCAAACGCTAAAAGTTAAAAGTCAAAATATTGGCATCGCGCGGCATGTGTTCCATCAGACGCGATGTATCGACAACAGTTTTACTGCAATAGTAGCGTTTCAACATCTACGTCCAACGCTGCTGCTAGCTGCACCAATTCATCTGCATAAGCAGGCGATACATATGTTACCTCTGACGTAGCACCCACCGCACCACCGACGATCGCATTTAGTTCTGTCTCTTCTAGTTCGCTCAAATAGTCGAACTTGTCTAATCGATTTAAAAATTCATTCTTTTCCGAAAGATTCATAACTCCTCCGGTTTATTCAATTAAGTATGTTTGAGTCTAGGATGAACCAACGTTATTTGTCAATAATTATAGCTAAATATACACAGTGCGATTTATTTCGTTTCCATCCAATTTTGTCCGGCGCGGACATCAACGAATAAGGGAACGCTAAAATCAACGTCTGTACGTTCTAAGGCTGTTTCCATTGTCGTTTTAATTTGCGGTTGTAATTCTTCCCATTCATGAGGAGGAATTTCAAATACTAATTCGTCGTGGACTTGTAATAGTAAACGTGCCTGATAGTTGTGTAATAATTCATGCAGTCTTACCATAGCAATTTTGATAATGTCTGCACTCGATCCTTGAATTGGGGCATTAGCCGCCGCCCGTAGCAATCCGGCATCGTAAGCTGATAGTCCTTTGATACTATCAAGATCGATATCTTCGGGTTTTGCATTTAAGAGTTTTCGTAAGCGATCGCTGGTAAAATTAAAATAGCGCCTGCGTCCTAAAATGGTTTCTACATACCCTTTGGCGATCGCATCTTTTTGAATCCCTTGTAAGTAGGCAAATACTTTCGGATATGTTTGGTTAAATTTCTCAATAAAGATTTTACCATCTGCGGCTTTCATACCCGTTTCTCGCGCAAATCTTTGCGCCCCCATGCCGTAAATCACACCGAAATTAATAATCTTACCCAAACGGCGCTGTTCTGAAGTGACAGTCTCTTGTTCAAACAAAAGTTTTGCCGTGACTGTGTGGATATCTTCGTTATTCTGGTAAGCCGAAACTAAAACAGGTTCCTGTGTCAAATGCGCTAAAATTCTCAATTCAATTTGAGAATAATCGGCTGCTACCATTAACCAACCTGATTCAGGTAGAAAAGCTTTACGAATTTGCCGACTAAACGCCGTCCGAATCGGGATATTTTGTAAGTTGGGATTAGAAGAAGACAATCGCCCTGTAGATGTTGCAGTTTGATTGAAATCTGTATGCACTCGGTGAGTATCTGGACGCACCAAAGCTGGTAAAGCATCGACATAAGTAGATTTTAACTTTGCCAAAGTGCGATATTCTAAAATTGCGTCTACAACTGGATGATCGCCTTGTAATTTTTCTAGTGTCGCCGCATCTGTCGAATAACCAGTTTGAATTTTACGTGACTTTCTTCGGTCTAATTTCAACTTGTCGAATAAGAGTTCGCTGAGTTTTTTAGGCGAACCTAAATTAAACTTTTCACCAGCTACAGCATAGACTTTTTCTTCTAATCGGGCTAAATCTGCTTCGAGTTGTTTAGAAAATTCATGCAGATAATTGCTATCAATTCTAATTCCCGTATATTCCATTTCTGCTAAAACTGGTTCTAGAGGTTGTTCTACCTCCAGTAACAGCTTGTGCATAATCGGAATTTTATCGAGTTCTGCTCGTAATTTCGCCACTAATTGATACGTGACATAAACATCCATGCCGCAGTAATCGGCGACACTAGAAATATCAATATCAGCAATAGTCTTCCCTTTAGGAACTAATTCTGAATAACTAACAGTATCTAATTTTAAATAGCGATCGGCAAGTACGCCTAAATTGCGAGTCACATCTGAATCTGGATTCAAGACATAACTTGCTAATAACGGATCGAAAACAACTCCAGCTAGTTTAATTCCTTGACAGCGTAGAACTAAGCGATCGAACTTAGCATTTTGTAACGCTTTTGGATAGCGATCGCTCTCTAAAATCGGACGTAGTTGTTCTAAAACTGTTGCCTTATCTAAATTATTACCATCTTGATGACCGACTGGAATATACGCCATGTCATCTAAGGCATTTCCCCAACAGCAGCCAATTCCAACTAATTCTGCATCCCGTGGTTCTAAATCTGTCGTTTCCGTATCCCAAGCCACAGGATGAGTTGCATCAGTATATTTTTGCAACCTCTTAACTAATTCCGTCAATTTAGCCGCAGTATCGATAATTTGGGGTTGAATTGGCGACTGCGATTGTTGCTGCGCCACCTCCGTATCTTCTGCACTGAAAAACCATAAATCGTCATCCGATTGGTAATTGGTAATTGGTAATTGGTAATCGTCCTCCTTGTCTCCCTTGTCCTCCTTGTCTCCCTTGTCCTCTTTGTCTCCCTTGTCTTCAAACTCGCCGCCAAATTGCTGCTGTAACTGGTTGACTTTTCCTAAGAAAGTTCTAAATTCTAACTTTTCTAAAATTGGTTCGAGGATGGTGCGATCGAATCCTCTAAGTTTGCAGTTTTCTAATTCAACTTCTAGCGGAACATTTAAAACAATTTGTGCCAAGTGGCGAGAGTGATAAGCTGCTTCTTTACCTTCTTCTAACTTCTTTTTAGTAGCACCTTTAATTTGGTCAATCGAAGCATATACATTATCTAAATTGTCATAAGTACTGAGGAGTTGTATCGCAGTTTTTTCCCCGATTCCCCTCACACCTGGAATATTATCAGATGGGTCGCCACACAAAGCTTTAAAATCAACAACTTGTGATGGTGAAACACCCATTTTCTCTCGTACTTGTTCTACACTAAATTCAGCCGTACCAGTGTTGTTGCGCTGAATAAAAGCCGTACTGAGATATAAGACGCTAATTGCTTTTTCGGGATCGACAAGTTGAAATAAATCGCGATCGCCTGTCAAAATCTTTACCTGATATCCGGCTTCACTCGCTCGTAACGCTAGAGTCCCCAAAATATCATCCGCTTCAAACCCGGGTGCGGTCAAGACCTCAACAGCAAGTCCAGCAAGTAATTCATGCAAATTCTTCAAATCGGGGACGAAATCCTCTGGTGTCCCGGGACGATCTGCTTTGTAGGTGTCGTCGGCTTCGTGGCGAAATGTTGGTAAACCCAGATCGAAGGCGATCGCCATTGCTTCTGGCTTTTGAGTAGCCATCACCTCCAGCAATGACTTCAAGAAACCAAAACAAACACTCGTTGGAATCCCCGTTTTCGTCCGCAGTCCGCCATCTCGTCCCTTGGCAAAGGCGAAATAAGAACGGAAAGCTAAAGAATGCCCGTCTACTAAAATAAACGTGGGGCGCTGTGGTGCGGTACTGTTAGCAGGAGTAGGATCGGATGCAGCTTGAGTCATAAGCCTATTCTAGCGATGTTAGATTGTAGGGGCGGGTTTATCGAGATGATTTATCCTAAATGTAGAGATTTTTTAAAAACCCGCCCTGACGATAATATTGTGGTTCAAACACATCCAATATAATTAGCAATAATTTCCGGTTGTTCTATTTGAGGAACGTGACCGCAATTTTTTAACCAAATTAATTGAGAATGCGCGATCGCCTGTTTAAATTTCATCGCATCAGCCACACCTAACGTCTCGTCTCTATCTCCCCACAAAATTGTAGTTGGCTTATCGACTTTGGCAATTTTGTTGACTATTTCTCCATAACCGCCGCTTTTCGTAAAACTTACCATCGCTTCCGACCATCTAGGCATTTCTGTATGTAATAAAGCACAACGGATCGCGTCTATTTCAAATGGAGTTAAATTTCCCAAACTAGTACCCAAATTCAATGCTTGTGTTTTTCGCTGTCGCCAAAATTCTACAGCTAAATAATCGAGCGGAAAAAACAAAAACTGACCCAAGGGAAAATCGCCACTAAAACCGACACTATTAATTAATACCAAATGTTTTACAGCTTGGGGATAAGTGAGGGTAAAGTCGATCGCCGTCGCCCCACCCATCGAAGCACCTACTAAAATAACTGGTTTGTCAATTAAAGTTTTCCAAAAGTAATAAAGATGAGTTTTAATTGTTTCTGGATTGTAGTGGATTCCCCGTGGGCGATCGCTAAAACCAAAGCCTAACAGATCGACTGCCCAAGTTTCATGTTGTGCTGCTAAAAGTGGAATGAGACGGCGAAACTCCAATACCGAACTATCAAAACCATGTAGCAATAGGATCGGTATATTCCCCTCACCTTGACGGACAAAACTCGTCGCGATCGCCCCAGAATGTATGGGAGTTGCGATCGCGTGACGTTCGATCTTTTGCGCTAAAGCAATCGATTCAGGCTGTTGCAACAACTGCACTTGAGATGGGAGAAAAGAGGGAAACATTTCAATTATCAGTTATCAGTTGTCAGTTATCAGTGAAGAGTGGTGATTGGTAATCAGTAATTGCCCACCTGCTCACCTGCTTCCTTGTCCCCCTTCGCCCCCTAATCCCCACTCCCTTCGGTCGTGGGGTCCCCGAGTTCCCCCTTGTCCCCCTTGTCTCCCTTGTCTTCCTTGCCTCCCTTGTCCCCTCATCCCCCATGAGTTACCTGCGGGGCGCGTCCGTACAGTTCGGTATATAACTTCAGGCGATCGCTTAATTCGTGCGTCAGTACATCGGGTTGATAGCGCCAAGCCCAGTTCCCCTCGGCTTGACTGGGAACGTTCATTCTCGCTTCGCTTCCCAAGCCTAAAATATCCTGTAAGGGAATGATGGCTTGATTTGCCGTAGTACTAAAGGCTAGCCGAATTAAGTCCCAATGGATACCGTCAGGACTAATACAACCCATATAGAGTAAAAGTCTCTGTTTTTCGTAGTCAGAAGCGGTGTTAAACCAACCTACGCTCGTATCGTTATCGTGGGTTCCGGTGTAGACTACGCAGTTGCGGGGGTAATTGAAAGGTAAGTAAGGATTTGCAGCATCGGAACCATAGGCAAATTGTAAAATCTTCATGCCTGGAAATTCAAACCGATCGCGTAATGCTTCCACCTCTGGAGTAATAATTCCTAAATCTTCAGCTAATACGGGTAACTTACCCAACTGCTGGGCGATCGCTTCAAATAACTCTACCCCTGGCGCTTCAATCCAAGTCCCGTTAATTGCGGTAGTTTCGCCTTCTTTAACCGCCCAGTACGACTCAAAACCTCTAAAGTGGTCGATGCGAATGATATCGACATAATCTAACATCGCCTCAAATCGCTGCACCCACCATTTGAAGTGTTGTTGCTGCAATGCCTCCCAGTTATAGACGGGGTTGCCCCACAATTGTCCCGTGGCGCTAAAGTAATCGGGTGGAACTCCCGCCATCAAAGCCGCCGCACCCGTTTCCTCATCCAGACAGAAGATTTCGGGGTTTGCCCAGACATCAGCACTGTCATGCGCTACGTAGATGGGGATATCGCCAATAATTTGAATGCCGTGCATGTTGGCATAGCGCTTCAGTTTTGACCACTGCTGGAAGAATTCAAACTGGATGAATTTTTGATAAAAAATTTCGCCATCTAACTGCTGTCGCCATTTTTCCATTGCTTCCGGTTGACGGCGGGCGATTTCTGGTTCCCAGTCGTACCAACTCTTATCCTCTAAGGCATCTTTGAGCGCCATAAATAGGGCGTAGTCATCTAGCCAATAGCCTTTGGCTCTACAAAAGCCAGCAAATTCTTGCTGCTGTAACTCTGAGGCGTTATTGCGAAAATTCTCGCAGGCTTTACGCAATAAAGGAATTTTAATTTCAATCGCGCGATCGTATTCTACGCGATCGCTCTCGAACTCAGGTAAATTGGCAAAATCTTCTTGACTGAGCAACCCATTTTCTTGTAATTGTTCTGGGCTAATTAACAACGGATTTCCTGCCATTGCCGAATAGCACATATAAGGAGAATTACCGTAGCCTGTAGGTCCCAAGGGTAGAACCTGCCAGAGTTGCTGGTAACTATTGCTTAAAAAATCAATCAAACGGTAAGCAGCTAAACCGAGGTCGCCAATACCAAAGCGACCAGGTAGGGAAGTCGGATGCAGCAAAATTCCAGCGGCTCTGGGAAAAGTCGGCATAGATTATCGAATGGTAACAGCAGGCAACAGCCAAAAATCTACCACGCCGTAGGGAGGTTTTATCCCTATCTCTGGTTAAGATTTACAGTTATCAGTGACTAGTGGTTGGTGGCTAGTGACTAGAAGAATTGCTCCCTCGTCCCCCTTGTCTTCCTTGTCCCCCTTGTCTTCCTTGTCTTTTCTTTCCCTACTTCCTACTCCCTAGTTAAAGCACTTGCGCCCGTAGCAAGGCTGTTGGTAGGGAACAGAGCTTTTGCAAATTAGGAACATACGCCCTTTGCCGAAACACGTCGTATTGGTTGCGTTCGATTCGATCCAAAATCTGACTGTAAAGTATCAAGGCTGACCATACAGGCAAACGGGCGCTAGGAGCTAGATAGCTGATTCCCTTTTCTGCCTTAGCATAAACCTCACGTGTCCTACGGATTTGAAAGCGCACGAGTTCTCGCCAGCGATCGTCAACCACTCCGTTAAATAAATCTTGCTCGGTGTAGTTAAATTTGGCTAAATCCTCTAAGGGGATGTAAATTCTGCCTCGTCTTGCATCTTCCCCGACATCTCGCAGAATATTAGTCAGTTGACTAGCAATCCCCAAGGCGATCGCTTCATCTGTAGGAATATACGGTTCTTTGTCCTGATTCCAAGCTGCCGTGTCTCTTGTGGTATCTACACCCATGACTGCTGTAGACATCAAACCCACCGTTCCAGCAACGCGATAACAGTACAGATGCAACTCTTCAAAAGTTTTATAGCGGCTCCAGCACAGATCCATGCGCTGTCCGGCAATCATATCTCGAAACGGCTGAATCTCTAGTGGGAAGTTCTGCAAAGCATCGACCAACGCCACATCGTAGTCTTCCAAGGGATGACCCGCAAACACCGATTCTAGATGCTGCTCCCACCGATCTAAAGTTTCTAAGGTGGTAATGGCAGCAGCCGGACCATCAACTAATTCATCAGTGCGGCGACACCAGGCATAAATTGCCCACATAGCTCGTCGGCGCTTTGCCTCTTTCATCAGTAGCGTGCCAGGATAGAATGTCTTGGCATACTTTGCCGTGATTTGGCGACACAGTTCGTAGGAATCCTCCACAGAGGCGAGCTTTTTCATGCACGAGGGGGAATCAGGCAGTTGCAGCATTTGTTGCAGGCTGAGTATTGAGCGTGGGCGTACTGGTTTGGGAATTCACTTCGCTAGCAGCTCTAGCAATTGCCTGCGCTGTCAGCTTACCAGAAAGTACAGCACCTTCCATACTACCTAGATAAGGTTGCATGGTGTAACTACCAGATAAGTAAAAATTGCTAATTGGCGATGCCTGACTGGGACGATATTGTTGTCGTCCTGGTGTTGCTGTATACACGGAGCGAGGTGTTTTTACGACATGATATTTTCGCAACCCAGCAGGGTTGTCGCTGCCAAAGTGTTGCGGAAACAGTTTTTCTAGCTCTGTTAGAGTTACCTGTAAAATCTCTTCATCGGATTTATGAATCCAATCTTGAGCCGGAGCCAAGACTAATTCCAGCATCGAACGATCGGGATCGGCATATTCGCGACAAGTATTGCTCATGTCGGCATATACGCTTAACAGTGGCGATCGCGAAAATAATAGCTGATCTATATCTGTCAATTTGCGATCGAACCACAACTGGATGTTAATCACGGGTACGCCTTCTAACCCGTTTAACTGTTGGAAATACTCTAATTGTTTCCAAGGAGTTGGAAGCAATTTTTTCAGCACGTCTACGGATGTGGCACTGACGTATAAATCTGCTGTTTCTACGTAGTCGGCTGCCCCGTTCAAGCCTCTGATAGCAAATCCTTTTACTGTACCATCGGGGTTCAGTAAGATTTCCTTAAGAGGCGCATTCAACCGCACTTCGCCACCGCGTTTAGTAATGTAATCTACCATCGGTTGACACAGGCGCTCTGGCGGAGAACCGTCTAAAAATGCCATTTTCGAGCCATCTTTTTGCTGCAAAAAGCGGCTGAGCGCTGTTAGAAGCACCGTAGCTGAGATTTCGTCAGGATTGATGAAATTGAGTGACTTAGAAGCAGCAATAAAGATGTCTTGTTGCACGTCTTCGCTCACGCCTTGCAGCTTCAACCACTCAGAGAAGGTATACTTGTCGGTTTGCTCGACATACTTTTGTCCCCGCAGCATCGCTGGGACTAGTCCCTTAGCCAGTTGAATTTTTTCCCCCCAGGTTAGCATGTCGTTATTCCGCAAAATTGCGGCGATTCCATTGAAGGGTGCTGGCAAGTTAGGAAAATCAAAGCGACTGTATGTCCCTGGCTTTTCCGGCTGATTGAAGATCATCGTGTGTTTTTTCCACTGCAAGCGATCTTCAATCCCCAATTCTTTCAACAGCTGCAACATGTTGGGATATGCCCCAAAAAAGACGTGCAGCCCCGTTTCATACCAGTCGCCATCTGCGTCTTGCCATGCTGCGACTAATCCACCTAGTACATCTCTGCTTTCTAGGACGATGGGGGTATAACCCACATCAGTCAGATATTTAGCGCAGGAAAGCCCTGCGAGTCCTGCCCCAGCGATCGCTACTCGCATCAACTGTTATTGCCCTTAAATTCAGCATTTACTCGGTCTCATTATACTTTGCATTCCGTTACATTTGGTAGTTATTTTTTAGTGGTACGTGGTGCGCGATAAATTAGGGTGTGGGGATAAAGAAGACAAGGGAGACAAGGGAGAGGG
>NZ_RSCK01000053.1:0-44659 GCF_003991895.1 Chroococcidiopsis cubana SAG 39.79 | reverse complement strand
TGTCGAGACTGACGTAAATCTGAGTCTTGGTTTGTATTCTACCCTGATTTCACGCTCTTTCTTTACAAAGTCCCATTAGGCTTCGAGGTTCAAACAGGGGAACAGCGCAGCCGAGGCATCGAACTTAATCTTGCAGGTGAAATCTTACCAGGGTGGAATATTTTTGCTAGTTATGCTTACAACGATGCCGAAGTCACAGAAGATAACGTCATTCCAGTAGGCAACCGTGTAGAACTTTCAACTCCTCATGCTGCTAGCTTGTGGACAACTTATGAAATTCAACAAGGAGACTTGCAAGGTTTGGGTTTTGGTTTAGGACTTTTCTATGTAGGCGATCGCGCCGGAGATAGAGCAAATACATTTGAAGTCCCCAGCTACCTAATAACAAATGCTGCCATCTTCTACAAGCGAGACGCATTCCGTGCTGCTCTCAATTTCAACAACCTCTTCGACATTGATTATTTTGAAAGTGCTTTCAATCGGTTGCGCGTTCATCCTGGTACGCCATTCACCGTGCAAGGAACAATTTCCTGGGAGTTTTGAATTAGGGTTTTCATGAAGAGGTTTTTACATCATCTCACCTATCTGCTCTGTCTGGGAATTATCACATTTGTGCTGGTTTGTGCCTGTAGCCAGAGTAGCTACCAAGATGCCACATCTCCAGCTTCAGCAGATTGTCGCATTATACAACATCCGATGGGAGAAACCTGCGTTCCGCTCAATCCTCAACGAATTTTTGCTTTAGATGTTCTGAGTCTTGCTGACACCGTTGCTTTGGGTATCAAGCCGATCGCCGCAGGAATATGGTCTCCTAGAGAGGGTATCTTAGAACCTACTCCGCACTTAGCAGAGAAAATCGAAGGCATTGCTTTACATAGTTTTTCTAGTCAGCCCAATTTAGAGAAAATTCTGCTGATTAAGCCCGACTTTATTATTAGTGTTTCCGATCCTTCAATGCGAGGAATCTACAAGCAACTGTCACAAATTGCTCCTACTGTATTAGTTCCCTGGGCAGAAATTTCACGAGATTGGAAACAACACTTGAAAGAAACTGCAAAGGTTTTTGGAAAAACAGAACTAGCCGAGCAACTTTTAAATGGATACTACCAAAGAGTGGAAAAACTGAAACAGGCATTAGTTACTTTGCACGACGCTCCACAAAAAAACTACAGTCAGCCATTTCATGCATCATTTGTCCATGTTAGTAATGGATTATATCTTAATCTTAAAGATTCCTTTTCTGGCACAATATTGAACGATATTGGGTTATTGTTGCCTAAATTGTCTAATCAGCTAGCATTACCAATTTCTGAGGAAAGTTTAGCCGAAATTGATAGCGATGTTCTTTTTATTGGAACATACAGAGAAAACGATCGCTCTACCCTTGAGTATTTTCAACGCAAACCTCTATGGTCAAAGATTAAGGCTGTTCAACGCGATCGAGTGTATCTTGTTGATTTCCATACTTGGTACGGCTTTGATTTTTTTGCATCTCATGCCGTATTGGATGATATCGAGAAGTACTTAGTTAAGAAACCTTAACTTCACACCTAAACAACAAATTCAACTAGCTCGATCTAGCCGATCGCCCCTACAACTCCTCTCCTAGCTGCCGCAGTCGTTGGGCTAGTGTTCTGCCCGTTGCCGTTCCGCTTCTGCTTCGCTCAAACAGCGATCGCCATTGCGAATCGAAGACGTTTTGACTTTTAACTTTTGACTTTTCGTTGGCGATCGCTACCAGAAAAACTAACAGATAGTTTGCATATTAAGCATAGTTCATAAAGTCAGTAGACTCAATCGTAAGGTCATAAAATAATTTTTGTAAGATATTGACATAACAATGCTTAAAAGTTACGTAGCGATGATTGAAAATGGTCAACTAAAATGGTTAACAGACGAGCCGAAACCATCATCTGCCCGTGTAATTGTGACGATTTTAGAAGATACCACGCCATCAGTAAAGCGTCGGACTCCTCCTGCTTCAATCGCAGGTAAAGGTAAAACCTTGGCTGATTTGATTAGTCCTGTGATTGAAGAACAAGACTGGGAATGTCTCAAGTAATTGTTCTAGATACTCATATTTGGATTTGGTTTGTCACCCAGGAATTCGAGCTATTTCCATCTCACTGGCGAGAGGCGATCGAAACTGCTGACCAAGTAGGTGTTTCACCTGTATCCTGCTATGAGGTCGCTTTAGCACAGCAAAGGAGGCGACTAGAATTGCCTTGTAGCGTCGATCGCTGGCTTGAGGATGCTTTGGAACCAACAGGTATTACCTTGTTTCCACTGACTGCCAAAATCGCTTACCAAGCTGTTAGCTGATCGCCTGTTCACAAAGACCCCTTCGATCGTTTAATTATTGCTACAGCACTAGTTTATACAGCGAAGCTAGCCAGTATTGACAGCTTGTTTTCTCAGTATTCAGAACTCGATACACAATTGATGAGATCGACTTAAAGATTGACCTGAGCACAAATAGCATCCCAATCTCAATAGCATGAAGTTGATGCGACGATGGAAGATTAAGACTTCAAAGGGGTGAACTTTTTACAATTATTGGCTCGATCGGTTGGTAGTAAATCAAGCGACATTTTCATCCAGATGGAACCAAATGCACTCAGACATAATTTCTCGCCGCATCAAGCTTTGCTTGCAACAGCGAAGGATTTTTTCTTCGTTCTGCTTTTGCTATAGCTTCTGCTTCAGCGATCCGCAGATCGATTTCTTCTCGATGGTCGTAGTAAAATGCCATAGCAAAGTAGGAGATTGTTGAAAAAGTTTGTTGAATATCGAATCTCGCCGCATGAAAAATTCTGAGTTAATCTATTTCTTACAATCAGCGATAAATCCGATACAGCAGTTGTACTAGATATGTAAAATTCCAGCACCCTCCGACTTTCGACTTTTATACGGGCGGGTTTATCAGAATAATTATTTGTTGTTTCAGGGATCTGCAAAAAAAACCGCCCTTACGACTTCCGACTTTTTTTGTCACAATCGGCATTTAACCCTACTGACAAAATAGATCCAAGCAAGCTAAGCTATCCGATAGTGAAGTTGCGTTCATGACGCTGACTTACCCTTGTCTCCCAAACTTAGCACCCATGCTCAACGAACTGGCAATTCGCACTTGTGGGCTGACGAAACAATTCGATCGCCACATTGCGGTGAACGACGTCGATTTACAAGTTCAGGCTGGGGAAGTCTACGGCTTAATTGGACCGAACGGTGCAGGTAAAACAACGCTAATTCGGATGTTAGCAGCAGCCGAGGAACCAACTAAGGGAGAAATATACATCAATGGCGATCGCTTGGTAGGCGATCGCGACAATTCTACTCTCAAACAACGCCTGGGTTATTTACCCGACGATTTTCCCCTCTACGACGATCTCACCGTTTGGGACTACCTAGACTATTTTGCGCGGCTGTACAAGTTGAAAGAACCGCGCCGCAGTCAACGCTTGCGAGAAGTCTTAGAACTCGTCCAATTGAGTCAAAAACGTCGCAGCTTAATTGCTACCCTGTCGCGGGGGATGAAGCAACGCCTGAGCTTGGCAAGAACAATCATCCACGAACCGATTGTATTACTATTAGACGAACCCGTTTCGGGACTTGACCCAATCGCCCGAAGGCAATTTCGGGAAATTATTAAGGTATTGCAAGAAGCGGGAATGACGATTTTGATTTCATCCCACGTTTTAAGCGACTTAGCAGAGTTATGCACTTCTGTGGGCATTATGGAGTTGGGCTTTTTGGTCGAAAGTACGACCTTGAGTCAGTTATATCAGCGACTCGCCCGCCAGCAAATTTTCTTAACAACCTTGGGAGAAATCGAAAGATTAACAGCAGAATTGAATAATCACGCCCTCGTAGCGGGATGGGAGGTGTTACCGGGAGGACAGCGGGTGCAGATAGATTTTACTGGAAATCAGGAAGACTGTGCGGATTTATTGCGATCGCTAATTGCAGCTGGCGTTCCTTTATCTGAATTTCATTGTACTCAGGAAGACTTAGAAACAATTTTCCTCAAACTAGGACACCAGCAAGCGTCTTAACTATGGGTTAGGAGTTAGGGGTTAGGGGTTAGGGGTAAGTCAAAAGTCAAAAGCTAAAACTCAGAAGTGACAGCTAATAAAGGACTAACTACCAACTACCAATTACCAATTACCAATTACCAGAACGGGAGATTTATTCTTATGAGATTAAGTTGGATAGAAAAATTGGGGGATAAAAACCCTCAGTTGTTGCGGGAGATTAAAGGGAGATTTAAACCGCGTAATTTAGTTATTTCGATAGTTATTTCTTTACTGGGACAATTTTTCTTATTTCGCATATTTCAAGCAAAATTACCATCTGCTAGTCAAGGTTGGTCAATGCCAACTCGTCATCCTTTATGTACTGGCGACCAGTGGGAATATTCCATACCTGAATGTCTCACAGATGCTGCGGGAAATCTTTTGATTAATTGGCAGATGTGGTGGTGGGATGTATTTTACACTGTCAGTAAGTTTGGTGTTTTTGCCCTCATTTTAGCAGGCACTTACACGCTGATTAGTGACTTAGCTAATGAAGAACGTCGAGACACGCTCAATTTTATTCGCCTCAGCCCTCAATCAGCTAAAAGTATTTTAATTGGCAAACTATTGGGTGTACCAAGTTTGCTGTATATTGTGGTGGGTCTGGCTGTACCACTGCATTTAATCGCCGGCATTGGGGCGCACGTTCCTCTAAGTTTAATTTTCAGCTTTTACGGACTAGTAATTGCTAGCTGTATTTTCTTTTTCAGTGCTGCTTTACTATTTGGTTTAGTGAGTGCTTGGCTAGGTGGATTTCAAGCTTGGTTAGGTAGCGGTGCAGCATTTGTGTGTCTATTTATTGCCACTGCCAAACCTGTACTTCATACACCGTCAGACTGGCTAAATTTGTTTTCACCATTTTTGATTTTTGAGCAAATCGCTAAGGCAACTGAACTAGAAAACTATAGTTTGTCGCTGCTTAGCACGGCAGATTTAGAACTATTCTATCTGCCTATAGGCGATGCGTTGTGGGCAACATTGGGTTTGGCAGTTCTCAACTTTGGGGTTGGGACGTACTGGATTTGGCAAGCTTTGCAGCGTCGGTTCCATAATCCTAGTAAAACCATTTTTAGTAAGAGTCAAAGTTACTTGATGGTAGCAAGTTTGGAGACGATCTTAGTTGCATTTGCTGCTACAACACCTAAATACCGATATTCAACCAATCTCGGGCATAACTTTCAAGAATTGCTTGTCTACAACTTGGTATTGTTTATCTGTTTGATTGTAACTCTCACGCCGCAGCGTCAAACCTTGCAAGATTGGGCAAGATATCGACGGGAAAGAGTTAGCAATCGTCAAAAGTTCTTGAGTTCTTTGCTAGTCAAAGATTTGACGTGGGGAGAAAAAAGCCCAGCTATAGTCGCGATCGCACTAAACTTAGCTATTGCTGCTACGACTTTAACTCTTTGGATTACCTTTGTCTTACAACCGATTGACAAACAGCCTGCTTTCTTGAGTATGGTTATTGGTGGTAATTTGTTACTGATCTGTGCTGCGATCGCCCAACTTTTAACATTTATGCGGGCGCAAAAGCAAGGTTTGTGGATTGCTGGGGCTTTGGGTGCGGTCATTTTATTACCCACAGCGATTCTCACCGTGTTATCAATCGCACCACAACAAATTCCTGGGTTATGGTTGTTTACTCCTTTTGCTTGGTTTGCGTTAGAAAAAGCCAGCAATACAACCATCTTTTTGGCGCTATTAGGACAGTGGAGTGCAGTCACTCTCTGTACGATTCGCATGACGCGCCAGATTCAACGTGCGGGTGAATCGAGTACTAAAACTTTAATGAGCGATCGCCCTTCTTTACCTGTAGGATAAGCATCGATCTACAATACATTCGTAGGGGCGTACATCTGTGCGCCCTTATATATTTTTAACCTTCTCCTAAAGTCTGTTGTGCAGCATGTCTGATGTGGAGAATGCGAACTGTAGCCACTTCATTATTCTCAATAATAGTGAAAAGAATACGGTACGAATTACGACCTTTACCGTAGATAAGTTGACGAATTTCTTGACTAAAATAATGATGCTATTTGAGATATTCGTAGAAATGCACTATCTACTTATCCCTCTGCCACACTAGAAATTTCGATACGATAACTCACAAATCAGTTGACAGGTTGTATTTAAGGCGCTGTTCTCAGCAAATTCTTGAAACGAACGGGAACGTCCCGCTTCAAAATCATCTAATCCACGCTGAATACCTGCAATAGCTTCCTCAGAGTCTTGCAACTCCCACTTTAAAATGTCAGTTATCAATTCAGCCGCAACAATACTTACATCTTGTCCTTGTTGTGCTGCTTTTTCCCGCAGTTGCGCTTCTACTTCTGGACTCAGAGAAATGACAATTGACATAAACTCTGTTTTTTGAAAATCGAGCCTCTACGTGTGATTTTAACAAATTAGCTAAGTTTTCGAGCAATTAGAGTCATGTCATTATTTACGTGCTAAAGGCTGCTATCGTGCAAACTCAGGTAAAGCTTTAGTTTTTGTTGCACACTTCAAGAAGTATATAGTCTCTAAAGCTTTTAGACATAAACAAAAAGCAGTTCAAGAAAAAGACAACCTATATTATTACTTAAGCTGTTGAAACTTTTCTAAAGCTGCAACCATAGTGGGGGGCCAACGGCGAATCTTTGTGACCCAGTTAATGTCTTTATAACGAGGGTCTAAGCCTACAGCAGCAACCCAGTTACTTTCTGCTTCTCCCTTATTTCCCTGTTCCCAAAGTACAGCAGTCAAAGCAGCACGAACATCGGCAAATTGAGGATATTTGCGAATTATATTTCGCAGTTCGCGCAGGGCTTTATCTTTTTGACCATCTTGATATAAAGCTAGGGCATAATTGGCACGGGCAAAAGCAAAATTAGGGGCAGTATCGGCAGATTTTTTGTAATCGACGATCGCCTTTTCCCATTGTCCCAAACCTGCTTCAGCATTCCCGCGATTGTTATATGCCATTGCATCGTTAGGATCGATTTCTAAAATATGATTATAATCGACGATCGCATCTTCCCATTTTCCTAAACCCTCCAAAGCCGCACCGCGATTTAAGAAAGGATCGGTCACGCCTGGGGCAAGTTCGATTGCTTTGTTATAATCGGCGATCGCTTCATTTAATTTATTTTGACTAACTCTAGAATTGCCTCTGTTACTCCAAGCTGCCGCATTGGTGGGAAATTCTTCGATAATTTGCGTCCAATAAGTTTCAGCTTGGGGAAAGTTACCTTTTTCAGTCAGAGTAAAAGCCTCGTTCGCCAATTTCTCTAGATTTTGTAACTGTTCTGCACTCAGATTTGGCGGTGGTGATTGGGCAACAGCTGGTTCTACCCACCCTACTATGAATAGCGCACTGAGTAAAAGTGTCAGCACGCAGACGCGCAGATTGGCACTGACAAACTCAATCTTGTCCGTATTGAAGCGCGTCCAACTGGGGTTGTAAATCATAAATCTGACCGCGATAGTAACGAGAGTTGTTCGTTGGGTAGTTTCAAACCTAAATGCTTGTATGCCGCAGGAGTGGCGACGCGACCTCTAGGAGTCCGTTGTAAGTAACCAATTTGCATCAGATAAGGTTCGTAGACTTCCTCAATTGTCTGGATATCTTCACCCGTCGCCGCTGCTAGGGTTTCAATACCCACGGGTCCACCATTAAATTGTTCGATCGTCACGCTCAGCATTTTTCGGTCTGTCCAATCTAGACCGCAAGGGTCTACCTGATATAATTCTAGAGCTGTTGCGGCTACATTTTGCGTAATTGTACCTGCTGCCTTGACTTCGGCATAGTCTCGCACTCGTTTTAGCAGGCGGTTGGCAATACGGGGCGTACCTCGCGATCGCTTGGCAAGTTCCAACGCCCCGTCATCGCTAATTGGTGTTTGCAATAACTCAGCCGTCCGCAAGACAATTTTACGTAACTCCTCTGGTTCGTAGAACCGCAACCGCTGCACCGAACCGAAGCGATCGCGTAATGGCGAAGATAGCGCCCCAGCGCGGGTTGTCGCTCCTACCAAAGTATATTTAGGTAGCGTGATACTGCGAGTCTTGGCACTTGCTCCTTTACCGATCGTAATATCCAGACGATAATCTTCCATCGCCGGATACAAAATTTCCTCTGCCATCCGCGACAGGCGATGAATCTCATCAATAAATAGAATATCTCCTGGTTTGAGACTCACCAGCAGACCCATAATATCTCTAGGTCTTTCTAAAGCTGGGGCGCTAGTAATCTTGCAGTCTACTCCCATTTCTCCCGCCAAAATTAGCGCCATCGTAGTTTTACCCAATCCAGGCGGACCATATAACAATAAATGATCTAGAGTTTCTCCTCTTGCTTTAGCGGCTTGAATCGCAATTGATAGTACCTCCTTCAAGTCTTTCTGCCCGATGTAATCGGCAAAGGTATGGGGGCGCAAGCTTTGTTCTTGTTTGCCTTGTTCCTCCACAGTTGCCTGCGGTTGCAACAAATCCTCTATGACAGGCTGAGGTTGAGGTTTCTTCTGTTGCTTTTTTGCAGGCTTAGAAGGTTCTGACGGTTGTTTAGAGGAGATAATTGCCATAACTAGGAGCTAGAGGCTAGGGGCTAGAGGCTAGGGGAAGAAGAGAGCTGAGGGAGCTGAGGAAGCGCAAGGTTGCTGAGGGAGCTGAGGAGATTAATCAACTCCTGACTCCTTTCTTCACTGATAACTGATAACTAGTCATTGGTCAGTGTAACGTCTACTATCAACCAACAACCACTAATTACCAATGACCAATTACCCATCACCATTTATATATGTATAATCTCTGGAGTCATTGGAAAGGCGAACTATGTTAGCTAAAAGAATTTTGCCTTGCTTGGATGTGAAGGCGGGGCGGGTTGTGAAGGGGGTAAACTTTGTCAATCTCCAAGATGCAGGCGATCCGGTGGAGTTGGCTAAAGTTTATAACGAAGCTGGGGCGGATGAGTTGGTATTTCTGGATATTACTGCGACCCACGAAGACCGTGACATTATTTTTGATGTAGTTTATCGCACTGCCGAGCAAGTGTTTATTCCTCTCACGGTTGGCGGGGGCATCCAATCCTTAGAACAAATTAAAAATTTGTTAAGAGCGGGAGCAGATAAGGTTAGCATCAACTCCGCCGCAGTTAAAGACCCAGACCTAATTAATCGTGCCAGCGATCGCTTTGGCAATCAGTGTATAGTAGTGGCTATTGATGCACGGCGACGGCAGGATGTCAATAATCCTGGCTGGGACGTTTACGTTCGTGGTGGGCGGGAGAACACTGGCATAGATGCTCTGCAATGGGCGCAGGAAGTCGCCCAACGGGGTGCTGGGGAGTTGTTGGTAACGAGTATGGATGCCGATGGCACTCAAGCAGGGTATGACATAGAATTAACTGGCGCGATCGCCTCATCTGTAGAAATCCCAGTTATCGCCTCTGGTGGTGCGGGGAACTGCGAGCATATCTACACTGCTTTGACTCAGGGGAGAGCTGAAGCTGCTTTGTTAGCTTCGTTGCTGCATTACGGTCAACTGAGTGTAGGACAAATCAAATCTTATTTGAGCGATCGCAACTGCCCCATACGTCTTAATTAGATCTAATTGGTATTATAAATTTGCCAAATTTCTGTAGCAAGAAAAACTTAACCTCTAATTAAGACCAGGTTCCTGAGAATTAGTTAAGATATATGAAATATGTTTTAAAATATCTTAAAAAATGCTGACAGTTATTCTCATTTTTGACGTAGCTTTAGTAGCTTGGTCGCTCCACCTGATGGAAGAGGCGTTTGCGAAGAAGGAATTTTCGATGATGCTGGCAGGGGTGTTAGTGGCAGCTAGTGCCGCAGCCATGTTAGTTGTCTACTTTTTGATGGGAAACTGCATGAGCTACTTAGCACGCGGATATTAATGCTTAAAATGATTGAATAGTGCGCATTGACAGCAAAGAGAGATTTAAGGCATAATAAAAAACGCATTTGTGCGGGGTTATAGCTCAGTTGGTAGAGCACCTCAATGGCATTGAGGGGGTCAGCGGTTCGAATCCGCTTAGCTCCATTTGAAGTAGAGGGATCGACATGATTACTGGCACACGACAGCAGTACCGCTGACTGCTACCATCAACATACTACCGCCATTGCCAACACCAATGGTTTCGTAATCGATATCGATGCCAATTACCGCATTAGCACCGAGAGCTTCAGCCTGCTGAATCATCTCGCGCATAGCAGTATCTTTCGCTTCTCTGAGCGATCGCTCGTAACCTGCCGAGCGACCACCGACAATATCCCGAATGCCGGCAAAGAAATCGCGAAAAATATTTGCCCCTAGAATCGCTTCGCCACTGACAATACCGAGATGCTGGACGACGCGCTTGTCGCCAACTAAGCTGGCTGTGGTTAAAATCATATGACTCCTTTAATACTTGCTTTAAATAGTTGTATAAGATTTGTCGGTGTTTCATGTCCTCTTGACTACAGGTGGCTATACAATTCAATGTGAGTATGGGGGATATTAGGAAACGCTCGGCAAATGACTGACTCTTCTCGTCGCCAATCTACTGACAGAACTTCAAGCTCTGAAGCTGAGGCACTGACTGAGCTAGAGAGTCTGTTGGATCGATCGCAAGACACCCATCTCACTGCTGCTGAAGTAGAAGTCTTAGCTCAACTGCGTCAGATAGTATTGGAGCAACAGCCACAGACACCAACAGCGCGATCGCAACCACCGCCCCACAAGAATTTTACTACCGAAGAGGAAGCGATCGCCGAATTACGGGATTTACTTTTCGGTCCCGAACTCCAAGCAAAACTCGATAAATCGCAACTCCGAGTCGAAGATGTGAGTCGGGTTTTGCCAGAGGCGATTATTCTCAGGTCATTACAGGACGACCAACTGACTCAAGCCGCCGTCCCAACTGTAGAACAAGCAATTCAAACCTCTGTTAGAAGAGACTTGAATACGCTGTCCGATGCTTTGTTTCCCATCATCGGACCTGCTAGCCGCAAAGCTGCAATGGCAGCACTGAAAACTTTTGTTGCCACCTTTAATCAAGCACTCGATCATAGCTTAACCCCAAGGAGTTTTCGCTGGCGCTTAGAAGCAATGCAAACTGGTAAGTCTTTTGCCGAAGTTGTCTTGCTGCGAACGCTAGTTTATCGGGTAGAAGAAGTTTTTTTGATTCATCGTCAGACTGGACTGTTGTTACATAGCTTGGCAGTAGATCCGACTGCTACACAAGATGCAGATCTGGTTGCAGCTATGTTAAAAGCAATTCAAGATTTCGTGCAAGACTCGTTTAAGGTTAAGCAACAAGATCGGTTAGACGCACTAGAATTTGGTGAATTGACGATTTGGATCGAGCAAGGTCCCCAAGCAATTTTAGCAGGCATAATTCGCGGTAATGCACCCAAAGAATTAAGAGAAAACTTTCAAGCCACCCTAGAAACAATTCATAAGAAATTTTACCAGCCACTTTTGAATTTTCGCGGCGACGATACTCCATTTGAAGCCAGTAAATCTTATTTAGAAAATTGCCTTCAATCCCAGTATCAAACAACTTCAGATAAACCTTCACCGCTTTTATTATTATTGATCGGCGGACTCTTGTGTACGCTGGGATGGTGGAGTTTTATGTCTTTTCAAGCCCGACAAAAGTGGCAGGCATATTTAAATACATTAAACTTGCAAGCAGGAATAGTTGTCGTCAGTGCTGATAGTCATTTTGGCAAATACTATATATCGGGATTGCGCGATCCGTTGGCTGCTGACCCCATTCAATTAATCTCAGATGCAGAGATCGATCCTAAAAATGTTGTCAGTCGTTGGCAACCTTACATCTCTCTAGAGCCGCAATTTGTTACGAAAAGAGCGGAAAAATTATTACAGCCACCAAAAACCACGAGTTTGAAAGTCGATCGCAATGGCGTTCTTTATATGACTGGTATTGCACCGCGACAGTGGATTGCGCAAGCAAAAAAAGTTGCGCCTAATCTCCCTGGAGTGACGCAGTTACAGACAGAGCATCTGACTGAAACTGAACTTCAAGAATTGCTCAAAACTAAAACTGAATTAGAACGAGAAATTCTCTTATTTGTTAACGATCGCCCGCAGCTTTTACCAAATCAGCAACAGAAATTTGAAAAGGTCGTTGCAGCTATTCAAAAACTCACAAAGATAGCTCCAATTGTGAATAAGGATGTACGCATTGAAATTAAAGGACACGCAGATAGCGATGGTTCGACCGAGCATAATATGTCTCTCAGTCAAGCTAGAGCAAAGCAAATTTTATCAACCTTAGTTTCGCAAGGAATCAGAGCTTCTGATTTAACGACAATTGGCGTGGGAGCGCAAGAACCTTGGCAACAAAAAGCTAGCCAAAACAATCGAGAAATGAATCGTCGCGTTTCTTTTAAGGTATTTTTAACGGATGCACCCTAGAAAAAATTTGCTGTTTGAGATATGATTCAAAAAAAAATATGTATGGTCGGTGCGTTTGCTACGGGAAAAACGAGTTTAGTAGCGCAATTCGTTAAAAGTATTTACTCAGAAGTATACCATTCTACCGTAGGAGTGAAAATTGATAAGAAACTAGTTAAAATTGGCGATAGAGAAGTCAATCTAATTTTGTGGGATATCCACGGCGAAGACGAGTTTCAGAAATTGCAAATGTCTTATTTAAGAGGTGCATCTGGTTATTTTTTAGTCGTGGATGGAACCCGTCGTTATACTTTAGATAAAGCCTTATCTTTACAACAAAGGGTAGAAGAAACTATTGGTAAAATTCCTTTTATATTGGTATTGAATAAATCAGATTTAACAGGTGATTGGGAAATAGAGGATTCAGTAGTGGATAGTCTTATACAGAAAAACTGGACGGCGATCGAGACTAGTGCTAAAACGGCTACAGGTGTAGAAGAAGCCTTCGCCAAACTCACACAACAAATGCTGGAGGCAATGGATGTCTCACCTCCCTAGATCCATAGCCAAGTACTTTCAAGAGTCAATTTTTGAAAGTCGTTGTCCGGCTTACTTTTTAGTGCAGGATGGCTGTTTAGTGAGCTGGGGAGGTCAATTATCATTGTATGGATTGCATCATCTCGAACGAGGAGAAATTGTTGAAAAAAAGATTTTATTTTTAGCGGGATTGCTACCCTTTCGGAACTTGCCAATTATCTTACCTTGCATAAAAATGGAGTCGGGAGTTGCTGCCGAGGTTCACATTTTCTCTACAGATGAAGGTGACTGGATACTATTACTGGATGCAAGTCGATACGAACATCAATACAGCATCCTTCAGCAACAAGGCAACGATTTGAGTTTAATTCGCCAACATCACTCTCGCTTGTTAGAACAAAGCCTACACGATCGCGTTGCAGCCAACTTATCTGAGGAATTAGTAGCGGTATTAGAGAAAGGCGATCGCCGAGATGTGACTGTTTTATTAGCTAAGATTTGCAGCCTCAACTCCTCGATTGAAGATTACCCACCAGCAGAAGCGATCGCCACTCTCAACTCATATATTTCCACGATCGTGCAGCCGTTACTAGATCGAGGTGGGATAGTAAGTAAAGGTTTTGGGGATGCTGTGACAAGTTTGTTTGGCATACTTCCAGTGACTGGTTCGCCTGCGGTGCGTGCGATTGAAGCAGCGATCCGAGTTGTAGAAATAGTACGAGAGATGAGTCAGGTGCGGCAAGTCGATAAATGCATTGCATTTAGTGTCGGCATCAGTATTGTTTCTGGTTCCCTGATTGTGGGTATTACTGGTAGTCAGAATCAAAAAACTTTGATTGCTGTTGGCGATCGCATGGCAATTGTAGAACAGCTAGGATTTCAAGCAACTCCTAACGCGATCGCGATCGATCGCAACACATACGATCGCATCGGTGAGATGCAAACTCGCTTCAGGAGAAGTCATACTATATCTAAAGACATTGCTAGCGAACCAATCCCTATCTTTACGTTTTTAGTAGCATGAGCGAGGAAAGCATCATAGATGAGCTATTTGCGGCACTAAATGTCGTTGTTCTAGAACGATTGGAGTATGATTCATTCAAGCTCATCGGTACTGCACCTATCTGGTTCGTACAATTTTATGGAGACACTGACTTACAACAACAGTTGATGCCGGGACATAAATTTCCCGTACTCGATAATTTTTTGATCGACGCAGAAGCCTTTTGGCAGAAACATCAATCGGGAAGAATTAAATCTGGACTGTGGACGGAAACGGACTTATCAGGACAAGAATTTTATTTAGAGGCTTCAGCAGTTTGTCTAAATGAGAAAAAAATATTATTAATTGCTTCTAATTATAAAGAGCATCAGTTTTTACTCCAAAAAGCCAGAGAAAACAGTTTAAATTACTACAATTTGTTAAAAGAAATTCAAAAAAAAGAAGTATTAATTCATTGTATCGTTCACGATCTAGCCGGACAGTTAACGGGAATCAAGTATTGTTTCGAGCTACTCTCACTCCAAAACCTTAATTCTAAAGCGCAAGAATACTTAAATATTGGTAAAAAGCAGTGTCAAAAACAAGAGACATTAATTCGAGAAATTTTAGATGCTTTTGCAGCTGAAATTGAGATTTTGGAAGGGGTGGGGAACGATCCACAACAAGCACCAGATGCGCTAGCTTGCGTTTTAGAAGTTGTGAATGCTTTATCACCAGTTTTCTTTCTCAATCAGATCGATTTACGGCTACAAATCGATGTTGATAAAACCAAAGAATGGAAAGTTGTAGGAGAAAAGTCACGTCTGGAGCGAACGATAACGAACTTGGTAGAAAACGCCTACAGGCACAGTCCACCAAACTCTGCGGTGACAATTGGGATCGCAGAAGAGGGAGATTTCATGACGATCGCAGTTGACGATATGGGTTCTGGCATAGAACCAGAAATCGCTACAACTTTATTTCAAAAGTTTTCCCAAGGCAAAAATAGACCGGGAAGAATTGGCTTAGGGCTATATTTCTGTAGAATTACAGTAGAGCAATGGGGTGGAAGTATCGGCTATAAAACCAATTCTCAAGGGGGAGCGCAGTTCTGGTTTCGCTTACCGAAAGTGTTGTAAAACAAGTTTTGTAAAAAGCATAACAGTCTCTCCCAAATACGTTTCAAGAGAGACTGTTAGATTGAATCTTTGAAAAAAGGCAAGGTTTGTAGAGCGAAACCCCCCTGAAAAAGGGAGGTTTGAGAAATCTAGTAACCGATGAGATGTAGTACGTCGCGCAGAACGCTAAAGCCTGCTAAGTCCCAAGTCAAATAGGCGAGAAATCCAATCATTGCCAAACGTCCGTTCCATAGCTCGGCTTGAGGATTCAACCCAAAGATGAATGCGTTTCTGTCTACGCCATTGTACGCTTTAGCAACTGGTGGTACATCTGTAGCTGGACGAGTTTCACGAGTTTCCATTTTTTGCTCCTAATAAAGCCGCTTCACATATCTTTAATTTAAAGGGGAATTTAATTCTTGCTTTCTGTCTAGAGGTACAAACTAGCAGCACTTCTCTAGGACTAATATAAAGTGAATTTTTCAGGAGGAATTCTATCAATAGACGGTGTAAATCGCGATGAAGCGATCGCTTGGTATTGTTAACAACTTGTAATTAGTATCTTGACGTACATAAACGCTACTGAATACATTTACTCGCCTCAGAAGTAAATCTGAATTCATCCCACTACAGGCAGAGCTTTCAGACTTGGGGTGGATGTTTGACGCTGTTAAATGCAGCATTTTTAAGCTACGGGGTTAAATAGTATTTTTAGCTCCTATATTTCCTCCTCACATTGTATTTAGACGCTCAGCACAGCACAAAAGAAGGAAAAACCATGTTTCAGAATCCAGAAATTTTACTGGGACTATATAAACCTTTCTCCTGGCTGGCACAGTTAACTCCACCAGATGGGGGTGTGACGACACCAGCAGAGGCAGCGTTTGTATTTTCGGGTCCGAGATTTTTTGTTGCTTTAATATCAGGAGTGATTCTTGCCTTTGCCGTACAACTTGTATTAACAAACCTCTCTGTGGCTGCTGGGATTTCCTATTTAGGACGGCAATCAGACTCAGATTCAGGTAGCAGCGAATCTGGGAGTGTGGGGGGAACGATCCGTAAAATTGGTACGGCAGTAGGTATTTGGACGTTAATAACTGTCAGCATTGCTCTATTCATCGCTAGCTTTCTTGCCGTTAGTTTAAGCCTGCTGAGCGTAGATGTAGGACTGGGAGCAGTTCTCGGTCTAGTGATTTGGGGAGCTTACTTTTTACTGCTGGTGTGGGTTAGTTCCACCACAGTCGGTTCCTTGGTTGGTTCTGTCGTGAATACGGCAACCTCGGGTTTTCAAGCAATTATGGGAACGGCTACCGCTGCTATGGGAGCAAAAGCTGTCAATCAGCAAGTCGTACAGACAGCAGAAGCGGCAGCTGCGGCGGTGCGGCGAGAACTAGGTAGCGCGATCGACCCGACGACAATTCGCGAGAACCTGGAAGATTATATAGACATGCTGCGTCCGCCAGAGATGGACACGACAAAGATTAGAAGAGAATTTGAGACAATTTTACGCGATCCGCAACTGGCAGATCTTGCCGGAACCGATGACTTGCGGAATATCGATCGCCAAAAGTTTATCGATCTCGTCAGCAGCCGTACCGATTTATCAAAACGTGAAGTCAATAAAATTGCCGATCAGTTAGAAAGCGTCTGGCGGGAGGTGGTGGCGAACCAACAACCCAAACGCGATCGCATGGATGAGTTGATCGAATACCTCAAGTCCGTGCAGCCGGGACAAACTAGGACGGACGAGTTGAACGCCAAGATCGATCGACTCACAGAAGAAATGCGATCGTCTAAGCAAGCCGACCAAAGACAAGCAGACCAAGCCGACAAAGCCACCGCAGGTCCAGTACAGCAAACGCTGCAAACGGGAATCAACACCCTGATGGGAATGGTGATGGGACGTGCCGATCTATCAGATTTAGATGTGGAGAAGATCTTGCGATCGCTCCTCACGGCTAGAGATAAAGTCACCGAGGGAGTAGACAAGGTTGCCACTCAAACAGGAATGAAATCTGCTGAAGTTCCCTACACGACCATTAGGGCGGATGTAGAAAACTACCTGCTCAACACTTATACTTGGCAATTAAGTCAAGACAGGATGGATCGGGAATTCCGCGACGTTCTCTACGATCCAGCAGCCGATCCACGAGCAGTCCGGCAACAGATCGAGCAACTTTCTCGCAACGATTTTGCCCGATTGTTGCAACAAAAGGGAATGCTGACCCAAGCTCAAATTCAAACTATAGCCGATCGCTTGGAACTGATTCGTCAAGATGTCTTGACCACAGTAAGAGGTATTGAAGAAAGGGAAGCCGTCCAAGAACTCCAGCACCGTGTAGAGAGTTATCTACTGACAACGAGTAAAGCAGACTTAACTCCAGAAGGAATTGAGCGTAACTTCAAACCGTTATTAGAAGACTCGGATGTCGATTACGAAACTCTTGGTTTGCGTCTAGCTAGGTGGGATCGGGACTCGTTGCGACAAGTCCTATTGCAACGTAACGATATTACCCCAGAAGAGATAGAGCCAATTTTAGATCGGTTGGAGGCACAGCGCGAAAAAGTCTTAGTTGAGTCTAAAGGACTGGCAGACCAGGCAAAATATCAAGCTGAAACCCTGTGGCTGAACTTGGAATCTTACCTGCGCAACACTGGCAGAGATGAATTGAATCCCTATGCAATTGAGGCTGAACTGAAGACTTTACTGGAAGATCCGCAAGCGGGGATGGCAGCACTAAGGGCGCGGTTGTCTCGCTTCGATCGCGAAACCCTGGTACAACTGTTAAATCAGCGCCAAGACTTGAGCGAAGAACAGATCAACCAAGTTATTAACCAAGTTGAGGGGTCTTGGCACAACGTGCGGGTTGCACCGCAAGTTTTGGTGGGTAAAGCGAAGGAACAATACGACTCGGTGACGAATGCGATCGCCGATTACCTGCGCAACACTGGTAGAGAAGAGTTGAATCCAGAAGGAATTCAGCGCGACTTTCAGCGCTTGTTTGCCAATCCGAAAGAGGGATCGGCAGCCCTCAGAAGGCGCTTGTCTCACGTAGATCGAGAAACCCTGGTGAAGTTATTGAGCCAGCGGCGCGATTTGAGCGAGGAGCAAGTCAACCAAATTGTCGATCAAATGCAAACTTCGATTCGGGATATTATCAAAGCGCCCCGTCGTCTGGCAACTCGCACGCAACAAAGAGTTCAGAGTTTCCAAACTTATTTGGAAGAGTATTTACGTCATACAGGTAAAGACGAACTCAATCCAGAAGGCATTAAGCGGGATTTGTCTTTGTTGTTACGCGATCCGAAAGTAGGAATTGAGAGTTTGAGCGATCGCTTGTCTCACTTCGATCGCGAGACGTTAATTGACTTGTTGAAGATGCGGGGTGATATGTCCGATGCGGAAGCAGCTAGAACTGTCGATCAGGTATTAGCTGTACGCGATAATTTTGTCGATCAGGTACGAGCCATTCAACGGCGGATTCAAGATGCGATCGACAGCGTATTCGAGCGCATTCGCAGCTATCTCAATTCGCTCGATCGCCCAGAGTTGAATTACGACAGCATTCAGCGGGATATGCGCAAGTTATTTGACGACCCGCAAGCTGGGTTTGATGCTTTGCGCGGACGGCTATCTTCGTTTAATCGAGATACTTATGTAGCGATTTTGAGTTCTCGCGAGGATATTTCGGAGGCGGATGCGAATCGAATTATCGATCGAATTGAGTCGGCGCGTAACAACGTGCTGCAAAGAGCAGAACGCATTCAGCACGAAGCACAGAAGCGATTGGAGCAAGTAAAAGAACAGGCAGAAAAGCAAGCGGAAGAGACGCGCAAGGCGGCGGCTTCAGCTGCTTGGTGGTTGTTTGGTACGGCAACAGTTTCGGCATTCTTTGCTGCTTTAGCGGGTGCGATCGCTGTGGCGATTTAAATAGCTTAGGTTATGGTTGAGCCTCTCACTCCGGTGAGGGGTTTTTTTATCAGTGCTGAAGGCACTAGTCTTGAGTAAACCACAGATCTGTAGGGGCGCACAGAGAAAGCGCCCCTACAAATGTCACGCACGCAATCGAGAATTGCTATGAAATGGAGTAAAAAGATTAGTCTTCAGACAGTGAGAGCAACTTATTTAGAACATGCTCAATATTGATATCGGATACATCTGACATAAACAAAGACTTTTCTACATTGGCATAGTCTCTTTGTATAGAGCAAGAATAGGTTGGATCGTAGTGAAAAAGGAGTAGCTCTTTAACGATATCTTCTCCTTTTCTAGCATCGATTAGCTGAAACCAATAGTTTAATTTTTGTTTTCCATATCTAGACTTTAATTTTGCTAGTTTAGTTTTTAAAAACTCAGAGTGAGTTTCTAAATATGAGTATTCTCTTAAAAGAAATGCAACTCTACTATCTATAGGTAGCTGAATTTCTATACACTGAGATTGCTTCATTTTTTGCCATAGAGGTAGAGGTAAATAAATTTTTCCAATTTTGTTACTTTCTGATTCTATCCATACAACTCGATCGCGATTGAATTTATGTAATTGCTGTAAGAGCAATGATTCAAAGTACTTCTGTGAGGGTTGAGGAGTCGGTTGTAGTTGCCATTCTTCACCGAGTAAAGAACCGCGATGGTTGGCGATCGCCTCTAAATCTAAAACCTGGATGCCGCGCTGTTGTAACCTACGTAAAATCAGCGTTTTACCGCTACCTGTAAAACCGCATAAAACTTTATAGGTAAATTGAGTTGGGAGTTGCTCTAACTGTTGCCGCACGTAGGCGCGATAAGTTTTATACCCACCTTCCAAGACGGTAACTCGCCAACCAATTTGTGCTAGTACCGCAGCCATACTATTAGAACGTTGTCCGCCGCGCCAGCAATAGACTAACGGACGGTAATCTTTGCCTTTATCTGCAAAATGCTGTTGGAGATGCTGAGAAATATTTTTAGCTACTAGTGCTGCACCAATTTTACGCGCCTTGAAAGGATTGATTTGTTTATAAATCGTCCCCACTTCAGCACGTTCGGTATCATCTAGTACTGGAAGATTAATAGCACCAGGGATGCGATCTTCTGCATATTCGCTCGGGGAACGAACATCAATAATTTCGCTGTAAGTTTCTGTCCAGGGTTGCTGGGTATAAATCGGAGAAGGTGGCATTCCAGTCAAATTTTATCTATTTTGATTGTGCCATTTTTAGAAGTTTTACTTTGCTACCATACGAAGAGATATTCGTTGCCCTCAGTGTCTTGCTGAAAATTTAAGGAGCTAATAATGACAGATAAGACCACTCGGCGCAATTTTTTGCTTACTGGTGCGGCTGTAGCAGGTGGAATTATTGGTAGCACGGCGCTACAACAAAATCAAACTGATAGCGCTCAGTCTACGGCACAAAATACAGCGGCTAAATCGACGGGAAAGATGCTAGAAAGGGTACTGGGACGCACAGAGATTAAAGTTCCAATTTTCGGCTTAGGCGGAGCAGGACAAACGCCTCTATCTTGGCAGGGAAAAGAAGGGGATGCAGTCGCAATAATTGAAAAAGCGATCGCATTAGGTATTCGTTATTTTGATACTGCGGCAAATTACGGTCCGAGTGAAGATTATTTTGGTAAAGTCTTGCCATCTCACCGAAAAAATATATTTCTTGCTAGTAAAACAGATGCTAGAGATCGAGATGGTGCATGGCGTGAATTGGAGCGATCGCTCAAACGTCTCAATACAGATCGATTAGATTTATGGCAAATGCATCATGTCTCTTTTACTGAAGATTTAGAGACTATTTTCGGCAAAAATGGAGCAATTCAAGCTGTCGAAGAAGCAAAAGCCCAAAAACTCATTCGCTTTGCGGGAATTACCGGGCACCACGATCCTAATATTATTGCTGAAGGTTTGCGCCGCTATTCATTTGACGCGACTCTAATTCCCGTCAACGCAGCAGATAAACACCATCCACGTCCCTTTCTTCCTGTGGTTCTACCAGTTGCAAGGGAGAAAAATGTTGGTGTAATTGCCATGAAAGTTCCGGCTTACGGTCGCTTATTCAAACCTGGTGGGTTAGATGGGATGAATCAAGCATTAGGATATGCTATGTCTCAACCAGGAGTGCATTGTTGTGTTGTGGCAGCAGAAACGATCGCTCAATTAGAAAATAATGTTCGTGTGGCTCAAGCTTTTCAACCTTTATCTAAACAGGAATTAGCGGCGATCGAGCAACGCACTGCTGCTATTTGGGAGGATAATACCTTCTTTCGAGCATGGACGTAAGAATTCGGAATTCGGAGTTCGGAATTCGGAATTCGGAATTAAGCAGAAAGTTGTAATTGTTAAATTTTGCACCATTTACAAACTAATTTGCCATCGATGGGAAACCATTGAGCGACTAATTTACCTTTTTGTTGAGTAGGATTGAATTGTCGTTGGGTTGGTTGAACTGCGGTTTGGGAAGTTGCGATCGCTTTCATAAATAAACTCCTGTTAGAAAGATTGAATTGGATAACAATCTTTCTATACGGAGAAGAGGCGATCGCTATGCAGTCGAGACGTTACATGTAACGTCTCTACAATTCTCCGTTGCGATCGCTTGCACTCACAGAAGTTAAGGGCGCAATTTTACTTAATTTCAAATCTGGGTGGTCTGCTTCGAGTTGCTGGCAATTCCACTCGTTACGAAATAACAACACGGGACGATTGAGGGAATCTTTCACCGTCATGGTGTTAAAGATCCGCCCTACTTTTTCTAAAGCTTCCCAACCATCAACTACCCAACGAGTGACAGTGTAAGGCAATAAGTCTAGTAGCGTCTCAACTCCATATTCGTTTTGCAAGCGGAACTGTACCACTTCAAATTGTAATTGTCCTACTGCTGCTAAAATTGGGTCGCGCTTGGATTCATCCACTGAATACATAATCTGGACTGCGCCTTCTTCTCGCAACTCGGACACGCCTTTTTGAAATTGCTTAAATTTAGAAGGGTTGGGGTTTCTCATCACGGCATACAGTTCGGGAGAGAAAGAAGGAATACCTTCGTACTCTAGCTTTTGTCCTGTATAAATCGTGTCGCCGATCGCAAACATGCCTGGATTATTCAAACCAATCACATCACCGGGATAGGCTACATCAATCGATTCGCGGTCTTGAGCAAATAATTTTTGGGGTCTTGACAAACGGATCGTTTTACCAGTGCGGGCATGGTTTACCGTCATATCTTTTTCAAATTTACCCGTACAGACGCGAATAAACGCCACGCGATCGCGGTGTTTCGGGTCCATATTTGCCTGAAGTTTGAACACGAAACCCGAAAATTCTGGATAGGAAGGAGCGATTTCACCCATACTGCTAACACGGGCATAGGGTTTGAGGGCGTAGTCCAAGAAGGCATTTAAAAACAACTCCACGCCAAAATTTGTCATGGCGCTACCAAAGAATACCGGAGTCATTTTGCCTTGGTGGACGAGATCTAAATCTAGTTCCGATCCCGCTTCTTCTAAAAGTTCTATATCCTCTTTCAGTTGGTAGTAAAGGTCTTGTTCCAACAACTGCTCGATGCGCGGATCGCCCAAATTAACGATCGTATCCGCCGCCGCTTTGCTACCGTGAGCCGTCCGTTCAAATAAGTGGATCTGCTGCGTGCGACGGTCGTATACACCCTTAAAGCGATCGCCCATACCAATAGGATAGTTTACCGCATAAGTCTGCAACCCTAATTCTTTCTCAATTTCATCCAACAGCGATAGTGGTTCTCTCCCAGGACGGTCGAGTTTATTCACAAATGTAAAAATGGGTAGCGATCGCAGTTTACAGACTTCAAATAATTTGCGCGTCTGCGGTTCCAAACCTTTCGCAGCGTCGATCAACATCACCGCATTATCTGCTGCTGCCAGGGTACGATAGGTGTCTTCGCTAAAGTCTTGGTGTCCTGGCGTATCTAGCAAGTTGATCTGAGCGTTGTGATATTCAAACTGCAAGACTGTTGAGGTGATAGAAATTCCCCGCTGCTGCTCCATTGCCATCCAGTCAGAAGTTGCCTTGCGCTGCGCTCGTCGCGCTTTGACGGCTCCTGCTTCGTGAATTGCTCCCCCGTACAGCAATAACTTTTCTGTTAGTGTAGTTTTACCTGCGTCTGGGTGGGAGATGATGGCGAAATTGCGTCGCCGCTCCACCTCTGTTTGTAAATCTGCTTGTAGGTCGTTGGAGATCATTGAAGCTTAGCTGTAGGATGTAACAGGAAGTAAAAACCAGAGTCTAGCAGAATCTAATTTACCTTTATTTAGGATAACAATCTGCAACTGAGGAATGTGTTTGTATGTACGACCCTGACAAGCGGAAACTGCTATCGGCGATTAGCCACGGAGCAATCTTTTTCAGTACCACTCTGGTATCTGTTGGTATCCCCATCGCGATTTTATTTGTCTCCGACGATCCAATCGTCAAGGAAAACGCCAAAGAAGCGATTAATTTTCACTTAAATGTCTGGTTTTGGGCATTAGTTATTGGCGTGCTGGTGACGATCAGCTTTGGTTTATTATTTCCTTTAGCTGGACTGGGATTTTTAATTCATTGGGGATTAACTATTCTGGCGATCGTCAAAGTCTTGAGTCATCCTGACGAGTCTTTCCGCTACCCTTTTATCGTGCGGTTGTTATAAATTTCTGACAAAGATGAATTGCCAAAAATCTTTCTTTTCCTAAATTTGCCGCATAGCACCTGAAGCAATAGTCAGAGAGCTTTAAGTCATAGGTGCGTCAATGGCTACTGACTATATTCTGTTCATTCATGGCGTTAATACTCGCGAACAGCAGGCACAGCCAAGCTATGCCAACGATTTGATTAAATTGCTCGATCGGGCGATCGCGTCCCATGCACCGACGCTCAATCCTAAATATATTCCGCTTTACTGGGGCGACACTCTATTTGACGAACAACAAAAACGTCTGGATAAGTTCCGCGCCTCTAGCCAGTGGAAGCGTCTGTGGTTTCGCAATTTCCGCTCCACACAACTGATGCAGTTTATTGGGGATGCAACATTATATATCAACCGTCATGTTGGTGCTAAAGTTGTTGAGGAATTGGCACGGCAAATAGAAGCGAATTTACCTTCACAACCCCAGCTAGACGATCGCTTGCATATAGTGGGTCATAGTTGGGGGACGGTAATTTTATTCGATATTCTGTTTGCAGGACGTTGGGATCTTCCTAATGTACCAGGTGGCGATCGCGTCCGCACGATCCGCCAGCGAATTTTTGGTGTAGCACCGGAACGCGAACGGGGTATCCGCCTTGCTAGCATTCACACGCTGGGTTCTCCCATTGCTTTATTCAATCTGATCGATCTCGTCCCTGATGCGACGACAGGACTCGGTGATACTTACGATATTGCCAAGAATTTACAAGAGCTACTGCAAACCTTGTATCGAGAGCGCAGACAGCAGCCTTTACCTTGGTACAATTTCATTCACCCCAGCGATCCGTTTGCTTGGACGCTGAAAGAGGTGATGCAGGATGTGGTAGGTAGCGGTTTAGTTGAAATTGAAGATGTCATTACCAGAGATACCGATCTTACCGATTTGCTGATGCTGCCTTTTCGCCAAACTCCTGTATCTTTGTTAATTAATGGTGGCGATGCTCATGCTAGTTATTGGCGCTGTCGAGATGTGGTGCAAAAAATGAGTAGCGCGATCGCTTCTAATAGATTGAAACAACCTGCGATCGCATAGAGTTCATTTAATATCCTTAATATTTTTAACAACAGTTACTCATTCTGTCAGTAGGGCGATCGCCGCGTAATATACTTCAAGATCTGAGCGCTACATCTTCTCAAGCTGTCATAATACAACGTCATGTTTCCAATTCATCGCCCTCGCCGCTTAAGAACTCATCCCCAACTGCGCCGGATGGTGCGGGAAACGGTTTTATCTAAAAACGATTTAATTTATCCTCTTTTTGCCGTTCCTGGTGAAGCATTTGCCAAAGAAGTCAAATCGATGCCAGGAGTCTACCAGTTATCTGTAGACAAAATTGTGGAGGAAGCCAAAGAAGTTTACGATCTGGGTATCCCGTCGATTATTCTATTTGGCATTCCTGAAGATAAAGATACCGATGCAACTGGAGCTTGGCACGATTGCGGAATCGTCCAGAAAGCTGCAACTGCTGTCAAAGAAGCAGTACCAGATTTAATTGTGATTGCCGACACCTGCTTGTGCGAGTATACCAGTCACGGTCACTGTGGCTATTTGCAAACAGGCGATCTGATGGGACAGGTTTTGAACGATCCTACCTTGGAATTACTCAAGAAAACAGCAGTCTCTCAAGCTAAAGCTGGAGCTGATATTATCGCACCTTCGGGAATGATGGACGGATTTGTGCAAGCGATCCGCGAAGGTTTAGATGCAGCAGGATTCCAAGATACGCCGATTTTATCTTATGCGGCGAAGTACGCTTCAGCTTATTACGGACCCTTCCGCGATGCTGCCGATTCTACACCCCAATTTGGCGATCGCCGCACGTATCAAATGGACCCAGGAAACGCCCGCGAAGCGATTAAAGAAGTCGAACTCGATATTGCTGAAGGGGCAGACATGCTGATGGTGAAGCCTGCTTTGGCATACATGGACATTATCTGGCGGGTGAAGGAAGCGACCAATTTACCTGTAGCCGCCTACAATGTCTCTGGCGAGTATTCGATGGTGAAAGCCGCTGCCCTCAATGGCTGGATCGACGAACAGCGGGTAGTTATGGAGACTCTGACGAGCTTGAAACGGGCGGGGTCGGATATGATATTGACATATCACGCGAAAGATGCTGTGCGTTGGCTAGATTAAATAAAAATGTAGAGGAGTGACATGTAACGTCTCTACATTTTGCGATCGAACGTTTGCAACACATTTGTAGGGGCGCACAGCTGTGCGCCCCTACTACCGTCAATCTTTTCAGGGCAGGTTTATTTAGTTCTTCGTGCGTTTACAGAGATTATTGGTGAACCCGCCCCTACCTTACCTAAAAACTAAATGTCGTCCGCAGCGCGCCGATGATGGCATCATCGTTGTCGTTATTAAATCCAGGTGCAGTAATCCAAATTACGCCTGGAGTAATGGCAATGTTATCCGTGAGTTGATATTGATAGAATCCTTCAATATGGAAGGAAGTATCTTCGTCCTCCGTAACTTCAGCAACAGTAGAATCTTCCACTTTTGGTTCCATACCAAAGACAAAACCAAGGAGACTGCCCTCTTTACCGAAATCTGGAAAGCCTAAAGTAACGGCGTAGTTCCAGATTTCTAAATCGCCGCGATCGAATGCGCCATTCACTGTAGAAAGCAAAGTCGTTCTCGTGTAGCCAGCCCAACCACCAACGACAATGCCATCGCTTAATTGCCAAGATAGCTGTACGCCGTAGGCATTGCTAGAAGTCGGCACATCTGGTGCGTCGTCGCCTTGTCCGATGATTTGTCTGCTAGCAAAGTAATCGGCATCGAACTGATTAAAGGTGGCATTTCTGCTACCCGTACCTGTATCGTCAGCACGGTAGGAATGAACGTAAGTCAAACCTAACTTTAAGCGATCGCTTGGCTTAAATAAGACTTGTCCGATCGCCGCATAAGGACCATTAAATAAGCCACTACTATCAGCTGGATCGTTTCCTTCGGCTGCCAAGTATCCTAAACTGATCTCGAAGAGATCGCCTAATTGATGTTTAATGCCTAAGCCCGCACCATCACCTAAGTTGTAGATGGGGTTGCGCGTGCCATACAGAGACAATGCCCCTGAATCACCATCTCCATCGAATAGCGTTACTGTATCAGTAAAATCATAGAACGCCGCACCAGCCGCAGCTAGGGTAACTTCTGTACTCTCACCAAGGGGGAAAGTGTATTCTAGAGTTTCTAGACCAACATCGTTATCCGGTTCTTCTTCATCTTGGGCGCGGGTGAAAGCTAAATCTCCTTCTGCCGTGCCTGTAATCCCAGCGTATCCCCTAAAGTTGCCCGCCGAGATGAGCGTGTACAGTAAATCTTTTCCGGTAAAACTAGTACTGAATTCTAGTCTGGCTCTGTCTGTAAAGATAGTATTGTCTTCCACTTCCTCACCAGTTTCGGCATTGTCACCACCGAAAACATCCGAGACTGCGGCAACAACAACTCCACTTAGTTTCGTGGTGGTAGAAAACTGATTTGCTTCTAATTCAGCGGTTGCTGCTTCTAAGCTATCAACTCGACCGCGCAAGGTAGCAAGTTCTGTGCCAAACTCTTCTTGTAACTTTTGTAGGGTAGCCAAGTCTTCTTTTGTCACTAAGTCTGTTGTTGCCGTAGCAATCAACTCGTTGACTCGATCCAAACAAGCATTTAATCCCGCCGCGAACTCATATCTTGTTAAGGCTCGATTACCGCGATACGTACCATCAGGATAACCTGCGATACAACCGTAACGCTCAACCAAAGATTGCAATGCCTGAAAAGCCCAGTCAGTTGGTTGCACGTCTGATAACTGGGAAACTGAAGTCACCTGCGCCATAGTATTGCTAGTCTTTGGATTCGCTGCGGCAGGGAACCACGGGCTGCAAGCTAATATAGTTGCAAAAACTACCGGACTAGCCAAAAGCGATCGCCACAAGCTTTTATTCATGATTTACTTTCCTCACACCAAGATGTTGCTCTCTCATTGCAGTCATGACAACCGCTGAAAACGAAAGTCTGCAACTTTTTCTCAATAGTTTGACAGAAAACCAGCTACTTTGGCTGCATTTTTTCAACAATTTTTTATTTAAATTTTCTATCTTAGGGGGGATGCCAACACTGTTCGTAATTGCTGGTAAACCACAATTTATACTCAACAGCGACTCGCTACTGAGATCGGTACATAAGAAGGTGATATTGATTCTCATTGTAGTTGTAAAATAGACTTCTGGTTCAAACTCAACCCTTTAGCCAATGCCAGGAGAAAAATTGTGAGCCGCTGCTACTTGAGATATCGGGGTGGATGGCAACTCAGCCTACCCTTGATGTCACTCCTACTGTCATCAATTGTTACAGGCTGCAATAACCAAGCAAGTTCGCCGCCACCTGCGCCTCAAGTGGAGACAGTTGCCTCGCCGTCGGATCGGTCAAAGGTAGTGACGACATTTTTACCGATGTACTGGTTTACCAAAGCAGTAGCGGGAGAGGAGGCGCAAGTAGAAATTTTAGTCCCGCCTGGTACGGAAGTCCACGAATACCAAGCAACACCAGCTAACGTGCAGGCGATCGCCACGGCTGATGTTTTAGTCAAAAACGGTTTGGGCTTGGAGGAATTTCTGGAAGATACGGTAAAAAATGCGGGTAACTCCAAGTTGAAACAAGTCGAAGCAAGTCAAGGAATAAAACCTGTAACAGAAATCTCCCCAGTGGAAGAAACCACTTCAGAAGAAGAACACGGACACGGACACGAACACGCTGAGGGTAATCCCCATGTCTGGCTCGATCCCGTCTTGGCGCAAAAACAAGTCAATAACATTCGAGATGGCTTAATTGCTGCCGATCCGCAAAATAAAGCGACTTACACCACTAACGCCGCCAACTACATCCAACAGTTGCAGGCACTCGATCGCGAGTTTAGGCAAAGGTTACAAAAATATCCTAACTGCACGTTTGTCACCTTCCACGATGCCTATCCTTATTTGGCACAACGTTACAAACTCAAACAAGTAGCAGTAGTAGAAATTCCCGAAGACCAATTATCGCCCCAGGATATTCAAAGGGCGATCGCGGCGGTGAAAAAATACAACGTCAAAGCGGTGTTTGGCGAACCAGGGACAGATAACAGGTTGCTAAAAAATCTTTCGCAAGATTTAAACCTGACTTTCAGACCTCTCGATCCTCTGGAGACAGGAGAGACGAATCCCCAATATTATTTCACGGCAATGAAAGCCAACCTCAAATCGTTGGAAGCGGGTTGTCAGTAACCAATTGTGAATCATTCAGCAATAACTAGTAACAAATATCCGATTCTGAAGGTAGAAGACTTAACAGTTTACCAAGGAAACTATCTCGCCGTCCGCGATGTTTCCTTTGAACTGATTTCAGGGACGGATACAGCGATTGTCGGTCCCAACGGCGCGGGGAAAAGCACCCTCGTACAAGCATTATTGGGAATAATTCCCTATGCTGCGGGCAAAATTGAAATTTTCGATCGCCCCATAGGACGCTTGGGGAGATTGTGCCATCAGATCGGCTACATGCCGCAAAATTTTATCTTCGATCGCAGTTTTCCGATTTCTGTCAGCGAATTAGTTGGGTTGGGATACGTGGAGAGACAACAGGGTAGGGGCGCACAGCTATGCGTCCCTATAATAAATTCAATGCATCCTCGACCGGAGAGAAAAAAAGAGGCGATCGACCGAGCATTAAAACGAGTTAACGGCTACCATCTGCGCCGACAGGCAATTGGTAGCCTCAGTGGAGGTGAATTAAAACGGGTGCTGCTAGCGTATTGTTTAGTAATGCCACGGCAGCTATTAATCTTGGATGAAGCTTTTGCAGGTGTAGACGCGCAAGGTGCAGCCGATTTTTACAACTTATTAAACGAACTCAAACAACAGGAAAATTGGACGGTATTGCAGATCTCTCACGATTTAGATATGGTCAACCATCACTGCGATCGTGTTTTGTGTCTCAACCAAAGCCTAATTTGCACGGGTACGCCCGAAATTGCCCTATCTCCACAAAACTTACTAGCAACTTACGGTCCCAACTTCAGCCGCTACCATCATCGGCATTAGAAAAGTCAAAAGTCAAAAGTCAGAAGTCAAAATGGAGGGAGTTACTCTTGAGCTGAGAGAGAAAACAACTACCAATTACCAATTACCAACTACCACTCTTCGCTGATAACTGATAACTGATTCAAAAAATGTCTCTACTCCCACCGTTGTTGTAGAAATGTAACCGACCGAAGCCCATGAATTGACTGCGGACTTTTTCCCCTGGCGGAAAAGCGGTGACACCAAATAGATAAACTCCAGAAGTTGTGGGATTCGCTCTCGGTCTGAGCCCGATTGTAATGGCTCTACCTGGGGGAATTGGCGGATCGAAATTGACTGTCACCGTTCGCGTTTCTCGATCGTGGGTGACTTCGCCTAATTTAATTTTGTCACCGCGATCGCGGCGCGTGCCAACAAATGCGCGGGTATCATCGAGCCTATAGCGAATATTGTCTGCGCCTTCCTTTTGATGAATCGTTACCCGTTGTAAGGGTTCGCTTGCTGCTTTGGGAATGGCGATCGTGAAGTAGTAAGTTGCGCCCCAGACGCTGACGCTATCAAAAGTGGTTGTTGCTTCTAATAGATCTGGCGGTTGTACGAAAGCAACTGAACCGTCTCCTAGCTGCACGGCTTGTACGGTTGAGGGAATTACTCCACCTAAACCCAAACCTACCGCGATCGCGGTTCCCAACAATCTGATAATTTGTCTCACCATACTATCTACCTGTAGATCGGGGAGTCGTAGGGGCGGGTTTAGCAACAGATTTACGAGTTATGGCAATAAATCCACGTTCAAAACCCGCTCGTACAGAAGTCGCGAGAAGAGAGCTGAGGGTGAACAACCAATTACTCGTTACCCATTACCCATCACCCATTACCAACTATCAACTTTATTGTAATATTTCTTATTTTAAAAATGAAAAACAATTTCTTCTTATTAATTCTCAACTTAGAATTCAAACATAATTTATATTTGAGTACCTATCAATTAGTTAAGCTAAAGGTAATCGGCAATTGGTAATTGGTAATTGGTAATTGGTAGCTGGTTGCTAGTCACTGATAACTTTGTAGAGACGTTACATGTAACGTCTCTACACCGATAAATCATTCAATTAGGGGATTTGATATGACTGTTGCATCAACCACTCAATTGAAGCGACCCATTTGGCATACTGTTGTCATCTTGACTTTGGGGCTTTGGCTTGGTGGTAGCTTGCTTTTAGACTGGGTAATTATGCCTAGTTTATATGTATCTGGGATGATGACTCAACCTGGATTTACATCAGCAGGCTATTTCATGTTTTGGAATTTTAATCGGATTGAATTACTTTCTGCTGCCTTAGTATTGACAGGGGTTTTAGCACTCGGCAAATCGCAATTATATCATGCTAATTTGGCTTGGAAAGCCGCAATTTTATCTTCGCTGTTGCTAGCGATCGCCCTGATTAATACTTATTTTCTCACTCCCAATATGTGTGCTGTAGGAATGCCGCTGAATGTATTTGAGTCCGTTCAGGAAATTCCTTCTGTGATGAATCAATTGCACGCTGGTTACTGGCTGCTAGAAGCTGTGAAACTTTCAGTTGGTGGTACGTTGTTAGTTTGGTGCTTCCGCCAAAAAGCTGAAGTTAACTAATTTGACTTAGCAGATTTTCCTAGTAGGGTGGGCAATGCTCACCCTACTTTTTATTTAAGATTTATTACTATTAATTAACTAACATTATGTTATTTGGCTTTTGATGGCAAAGAAATGAAGCGATCGTCTTCGATTGAGCTTGGCGATCGCTGAGAATAAGTCACTTTCCGTTCAAATTTAAAAAAATTGTATCGAGAAGAACAAACTTTCTTTGAGTTAGAATGGTAGATTTTTGTTTCTAGCTACTTAATTTTTTGCGTCACCTTGTTGTAAATTCTTCAACATAGCAAAGAAATTTTTTAGCTGCAAACCTGCGAGGAATAAACATGAAAGTTGTTGAAGAAGCGATGACTGCTGAAGACTTCATGAAGCAAGCAGCAGCTAGGGCTGATGGTGGAGATTATGTAGGAGCAATTCAAAGCTACGACGAAGCGGTATCGATAAATCCTGAGAATGCTAGAGCTTTTGGCAATCGCGGCTTTATGAGGCTAAATTTAGGCGATCGCATGGGTGCGTTGTCAGATTTTCGTGCTGCCGCAGAACTCTTCCTCTCCCAAGGCAGAATGGCTAATTATGAGATGGTGTTGGACTATATCGAGAAGATGCAGTAGATAGGTAGTTGGTAAGAAAGTGGTGCGTGGTGCGTGGAATATTTGCGACTGGCGACTCCTGTAGGGGCGCACAGCAGTGCGCCCCTACGACTCTCGATTCAACAGATTCCAGCAAGATTGAGCGATCGCCCAATCTTCTTGGGTTTGGACGACTAAAACGCGGATCTTTGAATCAGAGGTGGCGATGTCTGCATCCTTGGGGGAAGCTTGATTTTTACTGGGATCGAGTTTCAATCCCAGAAATTCAAAAGCTTCACAGGTGGCTGTACGAGTTAGAGGGTGATTTTCTCCCACCCCAGCAGTGAAGACAAGTGCATCCGTTCCTGACAAGGAAGCTAGCATCGAACCGATGTGCGATCGCAGGCGATGAATATAAATGTCAAATGCTAATTTGGCGCGATCGTTTCCCTCGGCGATCGCTTGGCTGATTTGGCGCATATCCCCACTAATACCAGAAACGCCTTTCAGTCCCGATTGTTTATTGAGCATCTCGTCTAACTGCTCGGTACTGTAACCCTGTCGCAATAGATAGAGGAGAATGCTGGGATCGATAGAACCCGATCGCGTCCCCATCATCAATCCCTCTAAGGGTGTAAATCCCATTGTCGTATTGATGCAGCTCCCATCGCGGATTGCTGCTAAAGAACAACCGTTACCTAAATGACAGGTAATCAGTTTGAGGGAACTAAGATCTCTGTCTAACAAATATGCGGCGCGACGAGATACGTATTCATGACTGATTCCGTGGAAACCGTAACGGCGAATTCCTTGTTCGGACAACTCGTAAGGGATGGGGTAAACGACTGCACCAGGGGGAATGGAACTGTGAAAAGCAGTATCGAATACTGCTACTTGCGGTACTTGTGGTAAAGTCTGCTCGATCGCCTCAATCCCCTCTAAATTGACGGGATTGTGTGCGGGTGCAAGGTTTGCTAGTTCTTTTATTGCTGCTTTCACCTCGGGAGTGATGCGAGTTGGCTGAGAGTAATGCTGTCCGCCGTGAACGACACGGTGTCCGACGAGTTGGATTTCAGCTAAATCGAAAATCACCTGTGTCTCGCCTTGCATTAAAGTATCGAGCATTTGGGCGATCGCCTGCTGTCGTTCTTTGACAGGAATTTCTGTTTTTATCGATGCTCCATGAGAGGTTTTTACCTTGAGTAAGCCGACTGCCGATTTTCCCGTCCAGTCTATGGTGGCTTCCCACAATGGCTCAACTGGTTGCTCTAGAATCCCATCTCCCGTAATTTCGTAGAGACAACTTTTTTGGCTGCTCGATCCGGCGTTGAGTACAAGGATTTTCATCAGTCAGTTATCAGTTAACAGTTATCAGTTAACAGCGATCGGTCTTCCGACTTAAATTTCACTCGGATTCTAGATTTTCGGCAGCAATTTGTTGAGTGTCTAAAGATGTATATAGCTCTAAGATTCTGCTAGGACTAATAGCGAGTATCCTCCTAGTAGCCGTACTGTAACATCTGGGGCGATCGCATGTAAAATTTTTCGCGGTAGACTTAGAGATCGCGCTTTAAAGGATTTCGGGCGATCGACATGCTCGGCGGTGTAGCAATAATCTAAAATTTTGTAGCCAGCGTCTTTCAAAGCCAAAAGAGCTGTATCTTTCATAAAGTAGTGTATATGACCGACGTTTTCTCGCATCCACAAAATCGGTTCGGCTCGCAGAACAAATTGAGCTGACATGTCGAGAGGAATATGAAAAATTTTATATTTAGATTTGGGTTTTAACTGTCTTAAAAAATTTAAATAGTCTTCTACATGCTCGAACACGTCGATACAGAGTAAAATATCGAAAGGATCGATCTCTATTTTAGTTATATCCTCACAGGCAAAAGATAAATTTTGATTTTGGCGCTGTCGAGAGAGTTGGATTGCTTGAGGTGAGATATCATATCCTTGAAATCTGACATGATCTGGTAAGGATAACTGTAGTTGTCTTAAAATCTCTCCAGCACCGCAGCCAATTTCACAAATAGAACGAGGATTTAACTGATTTTTCTGAATTATACTCAGAATTTGCTGGGCTTTCCAAGGGGAATCTTCAACACCATAAGATGGATTATTTTCAAGGTAAGTTCCATCGACATAAATAGTTTGCATAAGCTCTATTTAGATTTAATTGTGAGTGAATTTTGACCTCGGACTTACTCAAGCGCGCAAAATTGAAGAGAAAGAGCGATCGCGAATGTTTCAAATCTTAGTTTAGGGAAAATACCCAGAGCAAAAATGAAATATTTATAGATATATTTGTCGATTATTACGTTCCTGGTAAATTACGTAATTCTGCATCTAGATGATAGCGATCGCCCAACACTTCCAATAAAGGACCGTGTACGTCAAATTTGACAATACTAACAGAAGCAGCTAAAGCAGTAATGCGATCGCGATAACGTCCGACATCGATCCCCAATAAACTGCAAAGAATAATCCTAATCGTGGCTTTGTGAGAGACGATCAAAACATTGCCTGTAGGACATTTAGCTTCAATTTCAGAAATAACAGGCATAGCGCGGCTGGCAATTTGAACACCAGTTTCACCTTCAGTCGGCGGATTCCAAGCTGGTTCCGTCAACCATCGGACGTAATCTTCTTCGTAATGTTGCTTGACAAATTCCAGCGTTTGTCCTTCCCATTTGCCGTAGCGAATCTCCTTCAATCCGTCGCGCAATTGCATATCCATCGCGATCGCATCACATAGAGGTTTTGCAGTTGCGATCGTGCGTTTCATCGGACTGACATAAACCGCCGTCCAAGGCAGAGAACGATAAGTTTCGGCAAACGCCTTTGCCATCAACATCCCTTCTGGGGTCAGTTCTGGGTCAAGCTCGCCACAAAAACCTCCCGTGCGGCTGTATTCTGTTTCTCCGTGTCGCAGCAAGTAGAGTTTGAGACTCATGTTTTGATTGGTAATGGGTAATTGGTAATGGGTAGTTGGTAATGACAACTACCAACTACCAACTACCGTTAAGAAACAGCAACCAAGGGGCGATCGCCTGTTAATATGCCTTCTTTCTGTGCCATATAAAGCATCAGATCGAGGACGCGACAGGAGTAACCCCACTCGTTGTCATACCAGGAAACGACTTTGAAAAAGTTGGAATTCAACTCGATACCCGCGCCAGCGTCAAAAATGCTAGAACGAGCATCGCTACGGAAATCCATTGAGACAACTTCATCTTCGGTGTAGCCGAGAATGCCTGCTAAGCCATTTTGGGAAGCTTCCTTCATTGCCGCACAGATTTCTTTGTAGCTGGTGGCTTTTTCTGTCTTAAAGGTCAAATCGACAACGGAAACATCGGGGGTAGGGACGCGAAATGCCATTCCGGTAAGCTTACCCTTGAGTTGAGGTAAAACTAACGCTACAGCTTTCGCCGCCCCAGTCGAGGAAGGAATGATATTTTGAGCTGCCCCGCGTCCGCCGCGCCAGTCTTTCTTACTAGGACCATCTACAGTAGGTTGGGTAGCGGTCATAGCGTGTACGGTGGTCATTAAGCCTTCTGTCAAGCCGAATTTATCGTCGATGACTTTGGCAATTGGAGCCAGACAGTTAGTGGTACAGCTAGCATTAGAAACGATCGCATCTTTTTGGGGATCGAATTTGTCGTGATTCACACCCACCAACAGCGTTGGAACCTTATCTGGGTCTTTAGTAGGAGCAGAAATGACTACCCGTTTTGCCCCTGCTTTGAGGTGATTGGCTGCCCCGTCATAGGTGGTAAACAAGCCTGTAGATTCCACAACATAATCTGCACCCAAACTGCCCCAAGGTAACTCAGCCGGATTTTTGATTGCCATACAAGGGACGAACTTGCCGTCGATCGCGATTCCATCTTCCTTCGCCTCCACCCGACCGCTGTAAGTGCCATGAGTGGAGTCGTATTTAAACAAATAGGCAAGATTATCGGGGGGAACGAGATCGTTAATCCCGACAATCTCCACTTGCGGATTATGGGCTGCTACCCGCGCTACTAAACGTCCAATTCGACCAAAACCATTAATGCCAATTTTTAACATAAGTTTGTCATTTGTCATTTGTAGAGTGGCTGGTGGCTAGTGGCTAGAGGCTGGACTCAATTCTTGTCACTAGCCACTAGTCACTAGTCACTGTCCCAAACCAACCATCGCCAGTTTTTTCTGCTGCCAATTGTACCGGAACGGGTTGCACTTTCCAGATCTGCTGGCAGTACTCGCGGATGGCACGGTCTGAGGAGAATTTACCCATGCGGGCTGTATTTAAAATTGACATTTGCAACCACCGATCGCGATCGCGGTATGTCTGAGATACTTGCTGTTGGCAATCGATGTACGGTTGGTAATCTGCCATTAACATGAAGGGGTCTTTGTCAAGTAACAAGTCTACTAGCGGTTTGAATAAGCTGCGATCGCCGTGAGAAAAGTATCCAGAGGCGATTTGGTCGATTGCTTGTTTCAATTGCGGGTTTTCTTTGTAATACTCTCTAGGACGATATCCGGTTAATCTTAAAGCACCAACGTCCTCTGTTGTCAAGCCAAACAAAAAGAAATTTTCTGCCCCCACAGCATTGCGGATCTCGATGTTCGTGCCGTCGAGAGTGCCGATTGTCAATGCCCCATTCATGGCAAACTTCATGTTACCCGTGCCGGATGCTTCTTTACCTGCGGTGGAAATTTGTTCGGAAAGGTCGGCGGCGGGATAGATGGGTTGGCTGTTTTTGACGTTGTAATCTGGTAAAAAAACAACTTTCAAGCGATCGCCAATATCTGGATCTTTGTTGACCACTTCAGCCACGGAGTTGATCAGTTTAATTATCAACTTGGCGATGTAATAACCAGGAGCGGCTTTGCCAGCAAAAATTAAGGTACGGGGGGTAATGTCTAGATTGGGATTTTGTTTGATTTGGTTGTAAAGCGTAATTGCGTGCAATATATTCAGGTGTTGGCGCTTGTATTGGTGAATGCGCTTGACTTGAATGTCAAATAGCGAGTCGGGATCGACTTTAACACCCGTGCGATCGAGTAAAATTTCAGCGACGTTAACTTTATTTTCCCGCTTGATCTGCTGCCATTCTTGCTGAAACCCTGGATCTTCAGCGTAGGTTTCTATTCGTTGTACGTCTTCTAAATGTTTGATCCAATTATCTCCGATACAACTGGTAATCAGATTTGTCAGTTTGGGGTTACTCAAGACAATCCAACGACGGGGAGTTACGCCATTTGTGATGTTGGTGAATTTTTCAGGGAAAAACTCGTAAAAGTCTAACAGCGTGGTTTTTTGTAGCAATTCGCTGTGGAGTGCTGCGACTCCGTTAATTTTGTGGCTACCAACGCAGGCGAGGTGTGCCATCCGCACGAATTTACCATCGTTTTCGTCAATTAAAGATAAGCGTCCGATCCGTCCTTCATCCGTACCAAATTTATGCCGTACCTGTTCTAAAAAGCGCCAATTAATTTCATAAATGATTTCTAAATGACGGGGAAGAAGGCTGCTAAATAACTTCAGCGACCACTTTTCTAAAGCTTCTGGCAGTAAAGTATGGTTGGTGTAACCAAAAGTTTTTTGGGTAATTTCCCAAGCGGGTTCCCAGTCCATGTCGTGTTCGTCCAACAACAATCGCATCAATTCGGCAACTGCGATCGCGGGATGGGTATCGTTGAGTTGAACGGCGAATTTTTCGTGGAACTGTTCTAAGGGCAATTTCTGCCGTAACATGATTCGCAGCATATCTTGCAAGGCGCAGGAAACAAAGAAATACTGCTGTTCTAAACGTAGTTGCTTACCTTCGTAAGTTTCATCGTTGGGATAAAGTACCTTGGTTAAGTTTTCCGAGGTAACTTTTTGATCCACCGCACCGTAATAATTCCCGCGATTAAAGGCTTCAAAATCAAAAGATTCTGGTGCTTCGGCTTTCCACAACCGCAAGGTATTAGCCGTGTTGACCTTGTAACCCAAAATCGGCGTATCGTAGGGTATGCCCAGGACAACTTTGTGGGGAATCCAGCGTACCCGATAGCGTCCTTGCGCATTTTTATGTGCTTCGGTGCGTCCGCCAAATTTCACCGAAACAGCCCATTCTGGACGAGCAATTTCCCAAGGGTTGCCATAGCGCAGCCATTTATCAGTTTTCTCAACTTGCCAGCCGTTACGGATCAGTTGGTCGAAAATGCCAAATTCGTAGCGGATACCATAGCCAAGGGTAGGAATTTCCAAGCTTGCCAAGGAATCGAGGTAACAAGCAGCTAACCGACCCAAACCCCCATTGCCTAACCCTGGTTCCTCTTCTTTTGCCAGTAATTCTTTGAGATCGAGTTTTAACTCGGTCATGGCTTGCTGCACTTGGTTGTAAATGCCCAAATTGATTAGGTTATTACCCAAATGCGGACCCATCAAGAACTCAGCCGAGAGGTAGGCAACAGTACGCGATCCTTGCTGGGTGTAGATTGCGGCTGTATTTACCCAACGTTGCAGGAGGCGATCGCGTACTGTATAGGCAAGTGCCATGTAGTAGTCGTGTTTCGTGGCAAGGGCAGGAAACTTGCCTTGGACGTAGAATAAGTTGTCTAAAAACGCTCGCTTCAGGGTTTCAACCCCAATCCCCGTGCGATCGTCTTCGCATTGCATCCCCGTGTCTTGACCTTGCAGTTGGGGTTCTTGGATTTGCATATTCAATTCCTGTTAACTGTCTCCTGCTATTAACCTTGCCCGATTTTTACTACTACAAAAGTCAAAATGATTACAAGGGAAGTCAAAAGTCAAAATTTAAAAGTCAAAAATTAGGAGCCAGGAGTCAGAAGTAATTTTTCTCCCTCAGCCTCCTGGGCTCCCCCAGTTCCCCCAGCTCTCTTCACTTCCTCGCCGCGCCTTCTTCTCCTTCTAAAGACGGAGTTGAACTAGCATTATCTTGTTGGGTATCGATCGCCCCTTTCTCAGCAGGAGAACCGCTGTAATATTGCCATACCCATTGGCGAATTTCCGCCATGTCTTCGCCATATGTGGAGACGTAATGTCTGTGTTCGATCAGTTTGTCTTTGAGCATTTGCTTGACATATGCTGCTTTAGATCCCAATTTAGGCACGCGATCGATCGCATCCATGACTAAATGGAAACGGTCTAAGTCGTTAAGGACAACCATATCAAATGGCGTGGTTGTCGTTCCCTCTTCCTTGTAGCCGCGAACGTGTAGGTTGCGGTGGTTGGTGCGGCGATATGTGAGGCGGTGGATCAGCCAGGGATAGCCGTGGAAAGCAAAAATAATCGGCTTATCGGTGGTAAAGATGCTGTCAAAGTCTTTATCTGTCAAACCGTGGGGGTGTTCGGTGTTAGGTTGCATTGTCATCAAATCCACCACATTCACCACCCTAACTTTCAAATCGGGAAAGTGCAGCCGCATCATGTCTACTGCTGCTAAAGTTTCCAAAGTTGGAATATCCCCCGCACACGCCATGACTACATCGGGTTCGCTATCTTTGTCGTTACTTGCCCATTCCCAAATGCCGATTCCTTTGGTACAGTGCTTGACTGCTGCATCCATGTCGAGATATTGCAAGGCTGGCTGTTTTCCAGCGACGATGACGTTGACGTAATGACGCGATCGCAGGCAGTGATCGCCAACTGAGAGTAAAGTATTAGCATCGGGGGGTAAATACACCCGAATCACCTCAGCCTTTTTATTCATGACGTGATCGATAAAACCTGGGTCTTGGTGCGAAAAGCCGTTGTGATCTTGTCGCCAGACGTGGGAAGTCAAGAGGTAATTGAGGGAGGCTACAGGTCTGCGCCAGGTAATGTGACGGGTTGTTTTCAACCACTTGGCATGTTGGTTAAACATCGAATCGATGATGTGGATAAATGCTTCGTAGCAGGAAAATATTCCATGCCGTCCGGTTAGCAAATATCCTTCTAACCATCCCTGACAGGTATGTTCGCTCAATATTTCCATTACCCTACCGTCAGGCGATAGTTGTTCGTCTTCCGGGAAAATATCTGCCGTCCACGTCCGGTCTGTCGTTTTAAAAACTTCACCCAAGCGGTTAGATGCGGTTTCGTCGGGACCAAAAATTCGGAAATTCTGGCTTTTTTCGTTAAATCTCAGAATATCCGCCAGAAACTTACCCAAAACGCGAGTAGCTTCAGATGTTGTCGTACCTGGATTTTTTACCTCCACTGCATAGTGGCGGAAATCTGGCATTTTCAGATCTCGCAATAAAATTCCGCCGTTAGCGTGGGGATTGTCTCCCATGCGCTGTTGTCCGGTGGGTGCGAGTGCGGCTAATTCTGGGAATAACTTACCTTCTGCATCGAAGAGTTCTTCGGGTTTATAACTCTTCATCCACTGTTCTAGCAATTGTACGTGTTCTGGCTTGCTAGACATTTCGGAAAATGGGACTTGGTGCGATCGCCAGGAATTTTCTGTTTTCTTCCCATCCACTTCTTTCGGTCCCGTCCATCCTTTGGGCGATCGCAAAATTATCATCGGATATTGGGGGCGATCCGTAAAACCTTTCGTCCGTGCTTCGTGTTGAATCGCTTTAATGTCCTCTACCACCCGATCCATCGTCGCCGCCATCAGTTGGTGCATGGTAGCGGGATCGTCACCCTCGACGAAATAGGGTTTGTAACCGTAGCCGACGAACAAGCTTTCCAACTCTTGATGACTCATCCGCGCCAACACTGTAGGATTGGCGATTTTGTATCCATTCAGGTGCAAAATCGGTAACACCGCACCATCTCGGACGGGATTGAGGAATTTATTACTATGCCAACTCGTAGCTAAAGCACCCGTTTCCGCTTCGCCATCACCCACGACACACGCCACAATTAAATCGGGGTTGTCAAATGCAGCACCGTATGCATGGGAAACAGCGTAACCTAATTCACCCCCTTCATGGATCGAACCAGGGGTTTCAGGTGCAACGTGGCTGGGAATACCGTAAGGGAAGGAAAATTGTTTGAAGAGTTGCTTCATTCCCTCAGTATCTTGAGAGACATTGGGGTAATATTCGCTATACGTCCCTTCTAAATAAGTGTTGGCAACCAAACCAGGTCCACCATGACCGGGACCAGCAATATAAATCGTGCTGAGGTCATATTTTTTGATAACGCGATTGAGGTGAACGTAGATGAAGTTTAAGCCTGGTGTCGTTCCCCAATGTCCCAACAATCGTGGTTTAATGTGTTCTAGCTTCAGCGGTTCTTTTAGGAGTGGATTGTCTAGAAGATAGATTTGTCCGACTGAAAGATAGTTAGCTGCACGCCAGTAAGCATTCATCTTTTGCAGCTCGTCAGCAGTCAATGAACCTTTTTGTGCTGTAGGAGCGGGTGCTTGAACCATGATGAATTGTTACCCTATTATTTCAAGGTTTTCTACTAAATTCTTTCAATTTCAGAATAGTTTGTTTTCTCTCTAAAGGACGATCGCGATCGCTCTAACTTTCAAAATAGTGAATTGCTCTGATTTTTTTCAGTATAGAGCCAAACAAAAAGATGTTACCCTTCTTAAGCTTTTATTAATTCAGTTATCAGTGTAGAGACGTTACATGGAACGTCTGTTATCAGTTATCAGCGATCGGCATTTGGTGATTATTTGGCGATCGCTACTTCAAACGTTTTCAAAAGAGTTCTGAAAAATTATCTTCAATGGCGATGAAAGTGTTAAAATTCCTGCCGAAACTCAAAAAATGTTGTACTGGCAACGAATGCGATCGACACCTCGATAATTGGTTGTTGTATATAAGTCACAAGTAAAGTCTGTACACTGATAACTGATAGCTGTTAACTGATAACTGATGTGGATATTTCTGTATTTATTAAAACTTTTGTAGCTGTATTCGTGCTAGCGGATGCTTTGGGCAATGCACCCGTGTTTCTGATCTTAACTAAAGGGATGGAACCAGAGCAAAGAAATAGCGTGATAGATCGGGCGAGTTTGGTTGCAACCGGGGTATTGCTGGCGTTTGCCTTTGGTGGTCAATGGATTTTAAGATATTTGGAGATTAGTCTGGGTTCCCTGCGGGTAGCTGGCGGATTATTGCTGCTGTTGATTGCGTTGAAAATGCTCGATGGAGACATAGACACGCCAACGGTAGACCAGCAAAGGGATGTAGCGATTACCCCCCTTGCCTTACCACTTTTAGCGGGACCAGGAACGATTACAACTGTGATGTTATTAATGTCTGATTCTCCCAACGCTCATATTAGCGTGGTGATAGGAGTTGTTGCCGCAATGTTCGTGACGTGGTTAATCGTGCGTCAGTCAGCATTCGTAGATAAATGGATTGGTGCAGAAGGTGAGGTGATTATTACTCAGCTTCTAGGATTTTTATTGGCAGCTTTGGCAATTGAGATTGGTAGTACGGGGATTAAGGAGTTGTTTTTGAGTTGACAGCGTTTAAAACTCAACTTTCGTTGCTAATTTCTTTGCTAAAAATAGCCTAGATGCAAAATATGGGAAATTCCGCAAGCATCTAGCTAGAGATTTCAATCAATCTTGACGCAATTTAGAATAGTCTGCATTTATTTTTTGCCGTAATCTTGCACGTATAATATACGGCTGAGATTAGCTATTTTTGATTTGTGAAGACAGAGCAATATGCTATTGCAAGCTCTTTTCAAAGTAAAAGAACTGGCGTAATGCTCGTTATTTAAGTTGATTTGTACTCTTCTATTATTGACTGCTTGTACGAGTAATCAATCGACACAGAATGCTGCAAATTCAGATTCAACCACTGCGACTCCAGCAGCTAAAACAGGAGGAACTCTAATTTGGGCGCGGTATGGTGATGCTGATTCCCTCGATCCCCATCGCACCACGACAACTCGGATTGTTTATCAAAATCCCCGCCATTCTTACACGATTGGGTTACTACAAAGTATTCTCCGACTGGGCGCACAACGTCAGACGCGCCTGAAAGCAATTGAAGGATTGCCACCCAATTTGATAAATTATCCCAAAGGCTGTCCGTTTGCACCTCGCTGTCAATTTGCGATCGCTCAATGTCATGATGAAGATCCGCTTTAGAGGCTGTAATTGACTAATAAAATGAGCCAAGTTGTAATTGTCGGGGCTGGACCTACTGGCGCAACGCTGGCGCTACTGCTTGTAAAACGCGGCATTACGGTCAAGCTGGTTGAAGCATCTCGTAACTTCCGCCGCGCTTTTCGCGGTGAAGGATTGATGCCTAGCGGGTTAGATGCTTTGGCACAGATGGGATTATCGCCTATGCTAGAGCGGATTCCGCATCAAACGTTAGATGCTTGGGAATTTTTAATTGAGGGGCGATCGCTGTTTCGCGTTGACGAACCAATAGAATCGGGTGGTAAGCCCTGTACTCTCGTTTCACAGCCAGCCCTACTCGAAGCACTAATCGATGAGGCAAGCACTTATGCTAATTTTGAGTTCGTGCAAAATGCTCCCGTGCAAGATTTATTGTGGAGAGATGGACGGGTTTCTGGCGTGAAGCTAGGAAGCGGCGAAATTTATGCCGATTTAGTGGTTGCTGCTGATGGTCGCAATTCTATTGTGCGGCAACGAGCCAATTTGTCTTTAGAGCAAAAGTCTCAAAGTTTCGATATTCTTTGGTTTAAATTAGCAGATAGTCCGCATTTTGAGTCAGAAAATATCTTTTATTCGATCCTTCAAGGTCATCATGCATTTGGTTTGTTTCGTTCTTCAGAAGGAAATTTACAGTTAGGCTGGGCGCTGCGCGATCGCGATTCTGTAAACTGGAAGCAAGTTGATGATTGGTCTGAAATACTTGCATCTGCTTCACCGCCTTGGTTGGCAGAGCATTTTCGCCAAAACGCCAAAACTATCGATCGCCCCGTTCTATTATCTGTTGTAGTTGGTCGCTGTTCGCACTGGTATACACCAGGTTTGCTGTTGTTAGGCGATGCGGCTCATCCCATGTCACCAATCCGCGCTCAAGGCATTAATATGGCTTTGCGCGATATCATTGTTGCGGCAAATCATTTAGTTGGGTTGTTGCAAGAAGCAGCAGAACATACGGCAATTGATGCAGCATTGCCAAAAATTCAAGCCGAGCGGGAGCCGGAAATTATTCGCGTGCAGCAACTTCAAGCTCAAGAAGCGGCTCAGGCTGATTTACTAGAGAAAAGCGCATTCATACGATGGGGCGCTAGCTCGCTAGCTCCATTGTTGCGCTACCCTATTCGTCAGTCTTGGATTGCTCGACAGCGCCAGTTGCGCCAAGGGGTAACGCCAGTAAAGTTAACTGTTTAAGATGGTGCAATCATGAGTCACGCACAGCAGCCACACGCAGTCATTCCGATGAAAACGATTGGTATCTTGGGTGGAATGAGCAGTCAGGCAACAGCTGAATATTATCGCCTAATCAATGCTGGAATTAATCAAGTGCGTGGCGGTTGGAATGCAGCTGAATTGCTCATATGCAGCGTAAATTTTGCCAATATTGAAGCGTTTGTGCGACGCGAACAATGGGATGATGCCGCAAATTATCTTGTTGACAAAGCACTTAAGAACCTATTTATAAAGTAAACCTTTAAGCAGATAGGCGACGTAGCATAATTCGAGTCATAACAGCATAAATAGCTG
>NZ_RSCK01000052.1:0-45691 GCF_003991895.1 Chroococcidiopsis cubana SAG 39.79 | reverse complement strand
AATCATAACAAGGACGTATTTGCTGCTTACAAGCAGAGTTTAGGCTTTATTTGGGCTTAGAACTTGTTTAAGTCCCGTTAAAAGTTGTTACGAACGCACCGCTAATTTTCAGTTTGTGCTTTCATAGTGGGTTTCAATTGCGTAAAACAGACGATCTGTAGGGGCGCACAGCTGTGCGCCCCTACAAATGTCACGCACGCAATCGATAATTACTTTCAACGATCGCCGAAACAAAAGGTCTTTGCAGTCGTATATATTCAGAGGAAAAGAGCTAAATTTCATCAAATTAAATATTATTTTGGCTGAGAATTATCGACTTTGAACTAGAGCGGACTTTGAATGAGATCGGCGATCGCGGCGACTAACTCTGCTACGACCACAGGTTTAGCGAGATGACGCTGAAAACCAGCCGCGATCGCGCTTTGACGGTCTGACTCTCTAGCAAATGCAGTCAGAGCGATCGCGGGAATTGGTTCGGCTCCTCTGGCTGCTGTTTGCGATCGCACCTGACGTAGCAGAGAGTAGCCATCCTCTTCTGGCATTCCAATATCGCTGACAATTACATTTGGTTGAAATTGGTTCAAGACTTCTAGTGCTTCTTTAGCCGATCTCGCTACCTTGACTTCCGCCTCCTCTAGGGTCAAAGCAAAATGCAAAAATTCCCGCGCATCTGCATCATCGTCAACCACAAGTATTCGGATACCTTGGAGGGGCAAATCTCCCTTGTCTTCCTTGTCCTTCTTGTCTTCCCCATCCCCCTGTCTGGTTTCCCGTAAAGGTAACGTGACAGTAAAAGTCGCCCCCTGCCCTTCTCCTAAACTTGCAGCCGCGATCGTTCCCCCGTGCAATTCAACTAAATGACGGGCGATCGCCAACCCTAATCCTAAGCCATCTTTCGAGCGCGTTGTCACATCATCTGCTTGCCGAAAACGCTCGAAAATATAAGGTAGAAATTCAGGGCTGATACCTTGACCTGTATCGGTAACTTGGATTTGAGCAAATTTTGGGGAGTCGGGAGTAGTGTGAGTGGCTAGTGGCTGGCGGCTAGTGGCTAGAACTTCTCCCTTGTCCCCCTTGTCCCCCTTGTCCCCCTTGTCCCCCTTGTCCCCCTGCTCCCAGCTCGTCTCTGCTCCCTGTTCGACTCGTTTGAGCGAAATCTCAACTCGTCCGCCGTTAGGAGTAAATTTAATTGCATTCGTCAGCAGGTTGGTGATAATTTGCTGGAGACGATGGAGATCGCCAGAAACCATGAAGGGAGAAGTCAGAATTCGGAATTCGGAATTCGGAATTCGGAATTGTAAATCGATGTTTTTGGCTTGAGCTGCTAGTTTCAAGCTCGTTACAGTTGATTCGACTACATTCAAGAGATTAACAGGGGCAAGGGTGAGGCGGAGGTTGCCCCGAATCATGCGCGAGACATCTAGCAAGTCTTCGAGCAGTTGGGATTGTGCTTGAGCGTTGCGCTCGATCGTTTCTAAAGCACGGGCAGCTACTTGAGGATCGTATTTGCGGGTACGCAGCAGTTTTGCCCAGCCGAGAATGGAATTAAGGGGCGATCGCAATTCATGGGAAACCATCGCCAAAAATTCATCTTTACTGCGATCGGCTCGTTCTGCTTCCTGGCGGGCTAGCTGTTCTTTGGCTAAAAGTGCTTCCCGTTCTCGTTCCCATCGCTTTTTCTCGCTAATGTCTAATACAAAGGCAACACCGCGATCGCTATACCCTGGCAAAAAAGCACAACCGAGTAAAATTGGAATGCGACTACCATCTTTGCAAATGTATTCTTTCTCAAATGGGGCGTATTGACACGCAGTTTGTATAGTCTCTAACTTTTGAGCGTCAGTTGCGTGGTATTCCGGCGGTGTAATATTCTTATAGTGAACTTGTCCAGCTTGCATTTCTTGTCGCGAATAACCAGTCATGCGACAAAAGGTCTCGTTGGCATCGATAATCTGCCCTTCGGTGTTCCAAAAGAGAATGCCGATCAGATCGGATTCAAATACGCCTCGGAAGAGAGCTTCGCTTTGACGCAAAGCTGCTTCGGCTTGTTTGCGTTGTGTAATATCTCGAATCAACCAACGCCAACCGACTAAATCTTCTTGACCATTGCCGATCGCCGCCAGCGAAACTTCAGCAGGAAAAGGCTTACCTCGGAAGGGTTTTAAGTTCAATTCCCAAGTTTGAATTAGCTGCGCGGATGCAGAATGATTCGCCTTTGCGGCAAATCGATTTAACTGACTCCGAAAAACTTGCATTTCTTGCGGATCGACGAAGACACTTAAAGGTTTGCCAATTAACTGTTGTTGGTCGATCGCTAGCAAGCTCGTTATCGCTCTGTTGGCTTCTTGAATTATGCCTTGGCAATTGGTAACTAAATATCCATCTGGGGCGAAATTGAATAAATCTTGATACCGCTGGCTTTGTAGTTCGCTCAAATTACGAGCTTGGCTCAGTTCTTCGTTTTGTTGGTTAAGTTCCTCTTGAGAAATTTGCAGTTCCTCTAACGCCACCTGCAAATTCTGATTGCTCTGTGTTAATGCGGCTGCGCGTTGCTCTAGTTGAGCGTAAACATCTCGTAGGGTTGCTTCAGCTTGTTTCTTATCGCTAATATCTCGCCCTTCAGGAATAAGCAACACAACTTGTCCGGTTTCATCAAACACTGGTTTGAGGGAAAAATCAATTGTTGCGACCCTGTCACCTGCACTCAACACATCCACTTCATATCGAACAAATTCCCCCGCCGCCGCTTGCTCGATCGCTTCTCGTAACCGTGCTTGAATTTCGGGTGAAATCGTCCACCATTTGGTTTCCCAAAACGGGCGATCGATAACTTCTTCTTTTGCCACTCCCGCAAAATCTAGGGCAGTTTGATTCACTTCGAGTAAAATTCCTTCAGGGGAGAGCGATCCAATCATCTGAAATGTGGAATTGAAGATGGCGCGAAAACGGCGATCGCTCTCTCGCAGTTTTGCCGCTAACAAACGGTATTGCTGTTTATTTCTTTCCGCTGCCTCACGCACTTGTTTTTCTTGAGCTAATATTTGTTCTCGCTCAATTTCCGCTTGTTTGCGTGCTGTTACATCTCGCCAAGCTGCAACAAACCCATCATTTAATTTACTAATCCGAATATCGTAAGCTCGGTTTAAGCAGCGATCGCCAAAAACATCTTTATAGTCGAGAGATTCTTTAATCAGCGGTTTGCCTGTTTCTACGACTTGGCAATATTCCTCAAACAAACCACTGTCCTTGTGAACGGGAAATAACTCGCAAAGTCTTCTCCCAATTTGCTGTTCCTGGGACATGCCATTCTGTTCGCAAGCCGCTGCATTGACGTATTCAACTTGAAAGTCTACGATGCGTCCAGATTCATCGCGAATACTTGAATAAATGCCAAAACAGTCGAGTAAATTTTCTACAGATGTTTGGAACCGTTGTTCGCTAGCTTGCAGTTTTTGTCGTAGTTGAGTATTTGCGATCGCACTACCTACCGCTTGACGCAATTCATCAGCTGTGGCTTGCCCTTTAACGAGATAATCTACTGCACCATTTTTCAGTGCTTTGACTGCGATCGCCTCACTCCCATAACCTGTTACCATAACTACGGGAGGGCAATCTTCACCTGCTTGCTGTCTCAGCCTAGTTAGAAATGCCAAACCATCTAAATCTGGCAGTTGATATTCCAATAAAATTCCATCAACCGATCGCGATTGACACAGCAATAAACCACTTTGTCCCGATTCCGCCTCTATAATTTTATACTTAACTTCTTGCTCTGCTAAAAGATACTCTCGATAAATTTCTCGCTCTGGCGCACAACGATCAACAATTAGAACTGTGCGGTGCTGTGTCATAAATCCTATTTATAGATGCAGTACTTTACGGGCGATCGAGAAAGGCAGAAAGCAGAGGACAAAAGGTAAAAAGAAGTTTGACTACCAGTAATAGAATATACTCAATTACTGAGCAAATTACTGATAAATTTTTACATCCTATCTTTCGATACTTTGAAGCAATTCTCCTCCTTAAGACATCTATCCAAAAGTAGATTGCTTTTTGGTTAGTCATTTGTGAGTAGCTGGCGGCTAGTGACTAGTGACTGAACTCTTTTCTAGCCACCAGCCACTAGTCACTATTAAAACTCTGCCTCTAGCTGCCGATATAAACGTTGATGGCGAGAGAATAACTGATGATAGGTGCGTGTCAAGTCAGGGTTGGGCGAAATGCGATCGCGAATTTTAATTGTCGGTTGCACCTCAGATAAATCGGCGATCGCACCTACGGCATACATTGCTAATACAGCTGCCCCGTAGCCACTGGCTTCGTAAACTTCAGGTATTGCTACCACCATACCAAATGCATCTGCCATCATTTGCAACCATGCATGAGAACGGGCAAAACCCCCAGAAGCGCGAATTTCTCCTGTCGTTCCAGCGATCTCTTGAATTGCCACGTTGATACTGTAGACGGCAAAGATAATTCCTTCCATCGCTGCCCTAATTGTATGCGATCGCGTGTGGTTGAAATTCAATCCGAAGAAGACACCTCGCGCTTTAGGATTCCAGTAGGGGGCGCGTTCTCCCGATAAATAGGGTAAACAGATCAATCCTTCTGCGCCTGCGGGTATTTCCATCGCCGCTTGAATCATTACGTCATACGGATCGATACCTAATCGTTTCGCCTCTTCTACTTCTGGATGACAAAAGCGATCGCGCAACCATCGTAAAACAATTCCACCATTATTGGTCGGTCCCCCGATCACCCAATGTTTCTCGGTGAGGGCGTAACAAAAAGTTCGCATCTGCGGATCGGTAATCGGTTCGGCGGCTACAGTGCGTACTGCACCACTCGTACCGATGGTAATGGCAAATTCACTAGGGGCGATCGCGCCTACGCCTAAGTTTGCTAATACGCCGTCGTTTGCACCAATAATAACAGGTGTATGCGGATCGAGTCCCATTGCTTCTGCATACTCTGTTTGCATCCCGCGTAAGATGTGGGTGGTAGAGACTAATTGGCTTAATTGTTCTGGTTTTATTCCTGCTATTGTTAAAGCTTCTGCATCCCAATTCAGTTGTTTTAAATTAAATAATCCTGTCGCGGAAGCAATAGAATAATCTACTACATAACGTTGAAAAAGTCTGAAGAAAATATACTCTTTAATTGAAATAAATTTTGCTGCTTTATGGAAAATCTCTGGCGCTTTTTCCCGCAGCCACATGAGTTTAGTTACAACAGAGACGGGATGAATTGGGCTACCCGTTCGCAGATATAAATTATGAGCAATCTCCTCCTGTTTGAGTCTTTCTGTTTGAGTAACACTGCGATTGTCCGCCCAAATAATGATATTTGATAAGGGTTTATTGTTAGCATCTACTGGCAGTAAACTATGAGTTGCCGCACTAAAACCAACTGCGGCGATTTCCTGTTTAGAGATACCAGTACCCATTGCTTGACGCACGGATGTAATGACTGCATTAAACAGCGCTTCTGGGTCTTGTTCTGCCCAAGTTGGATGCGGGACGATAATTTCATATCCCTGACTGCCCTTAGCTTTAATAGCACCATCATGAGAAAATGCGATCGCTTTGGTGCTAGTTGTGCCGATGTCTACGCCGAGGAAGTAAGTCATGATGGGAAGGGATAAGGGGGACAAGGGGGACAAGGGAGACAAGGGGGACAAGGGAGACAAGGGGGACAGAGAAAAATTATTTATAAAATCAATTTTAGGTTTTTGTGTGAGAGAAAGTGCGATCGCTTCAATTTAAATAACAGTTTGTTTTAAGTAGCGATCGCCATTTGAATTGTAGCTGACATTTGTAAGACAATTACATCAGCAGAAACAGAAAATATTTAAGAGGTAAAATGCAAAAAGTAAAAATTGTTGAAGTTAATCAAGAGAACTTTAATGCGTGGCTAGACCTGGCGTTAAAACTTTGGTCAGATGAATCAGTTGAAGAAATGCAAAGAAGTCTGACCAATATTCTTTACTCTCCTCGCGAAGCAGGATTTTTAGTCAAAGATGATAACGCTAAAGCAATTGGATTTATAAATCTTTCGCTGCGCTACGACTATGTTCCTGGTGCTACTCAAAGTCCTGTGGCTTATGTAGAAGGAATTTATGTAGAAGATGAATATCGCAAACAAGGTATAGGGACAAAATTAATTCAATTTGCTCAACAGTGGGCAATTGAACGTGGATGTATGGAGCTTGCTTCAGATGCTTTATTGGACAACACGGCAAGTTATGATTTTCATACAAAGGTGGGGTTTCAAGAAGTAGAAAGAGTTGTCACTTTCATTAAGCAAGTAACATCTTCTAGATGATACTGTTATTGTAAACATGCGATCGCTATTCTTTTACTTCTATTTTGTTGATCTCAAAGATGGTGAAATTACGTCATGACACAAGCACTCGAACGACAAATCTACACGCCTGAAGAGTATCTCGAACTCGAAGTTGCGTCCGAAACCCGCAACGAATACCGTAATGGAGCAATTACCCCAATGGCAGGAGGTACACCCGCACACAACCGCATCAGTGGAAATCTTTACATCGCTTTGAGCGTCGCTATGAGACGTAAGCCTTACGAAACATTTCATACCGACCAACGGCTTTGGATTGGCGATCGCAACTTATATACATACCCTGATGTCATGGTAGTCGAAAAGCCTCTCCAATTTAAAGAAGGACGCACAGATACATTAGTTAATCCCTGTTTTATTGCCGAAGTTCTATCTAAATCGACGCAAGATTACGACCGTGGTGAAAAGTTTGTCGCTTATCGTACTATTAATAATTTTCAAGAATATTTACTAATTGACCAATACAGCATTCATGTAGAACACTATGTTAAAACTGCTGTTAATCAATGGTTGCTCTCAGAATATGACGATCTTAATGTGACGCTATCTTTTAAAGTTTTTGAGTTTCAAATTCAAATTGCAGACCTCTATGAAAATATTGAGTTTGCCAACATATAAATTTTTCAACTGATAGCAAATAGTCTACAAGAATTAAATCTTTATTACACGAAAAAGCTGATAATAAAAACTACTAAAAATCCTACGCAACCAACGATTGTTTCCATGACCGTCCACGCCCGTAAGGTTTCTTTTTCTGATAATCCTAAATAACGACTGACTAACCAAAAACCAGAATCATTAACGTGGGAAAGTACGGTTGCACCAGAAGCGATCGCAATTGTAATCAAGCCTACCATAGGCGGCGAATATTTCCCCGCTTCAATTGCTGGAGCCATGATTCCTGCTGCTGTTACCATCGATACTGTAGCTGAACCTTGGGAGACTCGCACGGCAGTTGCAATCAGAAATGCTAGCAGAATTATTGGTAAATTTGAGGCTGCCATTGCCCTAGCTAAAACATCCCCAACACCACTGGCGACTAAAACTCTACCGAATACACCCCCAGCACCCGTGACTAAAATAATTAATCCTACTGGTTCTAGCGATTTGGTAGCAATTTGTTGAACTTCATCCAGGGAATATCCGCGTTTAATTCCTAAAATATAAAAGGAAAGTAGGGCAGCAATCATTAAAGCTGTAAATGGGTGTCCTAAAAAGGTAAGGAAGTTCCGCAAAAAGTTTCCTTCTGGCAAAATGACTGTAGAAACAGTATTGAGCAGAATTAATACTAAGGGAATGGCAATGATAGAAACTACCGTACCAAAGCGAGGTGGTTCCTTGCCGAGTTCGTGCTTTGGTGCTTCAATTTCCATATATTCTGGGACTGTAGCGTGAATTTTCCCTGCTATATATTTACCGAAAAGTACACCACCGAAAATCGTAGCAGGAATCCCCGCGATCGCACCAAATAAAATCACCCAACCTAAGTCTGCATTAATTAATGAGGCGACTGCAACTGGACCAGGAGTCGGGGGAATGTAACTATGACCGATCGCCAATCCAGCTGTCAGAGGTATAGCATAATATAACAATGACTTCCCCGTGCGTTTTGCTAAACCATAAACTAAGGGGATGAGAATAATTAGCCCGACATCAAAAAAAACGGGAATCGATACAATCAAACCTGTTAAACTCAAAGCCCATTGAGCTTTATCTTGACCAAATTTTTTCACTAACGTAGCTGCTAGCACTTCCGCGCCGCCAGATACCCGCAGCATTTCACCAAACATCGTCCCTAAGCCTACCACGATCGCGATAAAGCCGAGGGTACTGCCCATTCCCTGCTGGATCGTTTCGGCTATTTTATCTAACGGTATACCCGCTGCTATGGCAACAAACAGACTCGTCAATAACAGGGCAACAAATGCTTGCAAGCGCACGCCAATGACGAGAAATAAAAGAAGGGCGACACCTAGCATCGCCACAAAAATTAATGCACCAGGAGACATAATTAGTTATCAGTGACCAGTGACCAGTTAACTTTGACTTTTGACTTGTAACTTTCGACTAGCTATCAGTTGACCAATTACCAATTTGAAAATCTAATTTTGTTTATTTTCGGAGATTAAGAGTTTTTTTACTTCTATCTTGAGATTCATTCTTAGCTTGGCAATTTTAGTTACATTGCAGGTAAATTAATAAGTATTTTTAGTCAAGATAAATTTAATAGTTTTTAATTTATTTGAGAGAACTAATATATACAAAAATTAATATTTTAGGTTTGACAGCGATCGCCGCCAAACAATTTATTTTTTAACAATAGACACGCTATATAAACTTATTAGCAATATTTCTTAAATTATTTTGAATGTAAAAATATACATAAAAGTTAATATTTAAAGCAAGCAGTTTTACTAGAAGCAATCGCCTAACGAGTGTTTATCAGCTAAATTTATATGTACTTTACAGAATTTAACTCTAAATAGGGTTGAAATGAAAAGAAATACTCATCAGCGGCAAGACTATCACTTTATTCGAGCAAGAAGCATACGCTCTGAGACAGTTTGTCGCGATCGCCTCCCTATATCTTGAGAGAGTTGTAGTCTTAATTACAATTAGATTATTTTATAAATTGCGGGATAATTGCCGCTAATACCATAAGTAATTTTAACTAGAAAACTGCGAGTTAGAACGGGATTGAAGTCATACTCAATCTAAGCAAGAATAAACTGGTAAAATCGTTTCATGTTGGTTTAGTACAACATAGTTGTTGATTTACTTCAACACCAATAGCAAAATTTCTACTGGGTTGAGTGCTTGAATATACTCAGTCTAAAACGGTGCGCGATCGGCGATCGCGATTTTAATTAACCCAACGATCGATTTTCAATTCAATAACATTTCAATTCACATCGATTGAACTCTTAACATCACAATGGATCGTCAGTCAAAAAACAAACTGCATACTCTCCATCAAAAACTGAAAAAGTGGTATCGATGGATGCTGCTCTTCGTGCTGTCCCTTAGTATTATCCTGACAGCATGGATAGCGATCGCACAGCAACCAGTTGTCTTGAATACCTTAATTCTTGCACCCGATGTCAAAGATCTACGAGCAGGAATGTTTCAAGACTTTGAGAAAGAAAATCCAGGAATTCGCATCAACGTTATTGAAGGTCCAAATGCTGCTAATTTAATTGAGGATCTTTACTCCTCAGCTTTTCTCTTAGGTGAATCTCCTTACGACTTAGTACTTTTAGATATCATTTGGACCCCAAAATTTGCGGCGGCTGGATGGTTGATGGACTTGCAAAATCGGGTAAGTCCAGAGGAATTAAAAGCATTTACAGCCCAAGATATAGAAGCAGGAAGATACAGGGATGGATTATATCGCATCCCAATCCGTGCAGATGTTGGCATACTCTACTACCGCGAAGATTTACTCAAAGCAGCAGGATTAAAACCGCCAGAAACCTTCCAAGATTTAATTCAGGCATCTCAAACTTTACAAAAACAAGATAAAGTCGATTGGGGTTATGTCTGGCAAGGACGGCAATATGAAGGACTATCAGCAATGTTCGTTGAAGTTCTTGAAGGTTATGGCGGATTTTGGGTAAATTCAGATACACAGGAAGTTGGGCTAGACAAACCCGAGGCAATTCAAGCAGTCCAGTTTCTCCGCAGTACGATTGAAAAAGGTATTTCTCCACCAGGGGTAACAACATACATAGAAGAGGACACTCGCCGCCTATTTCAAAGCGGTCAAGTTGCCTTTTTAAGAAACTGGCCCTATGTCTTACCTTTAGCAAATGAAAAAGGGTCTCAACTCAGAAATCGAGTAGCTATTAAACCAATGGTTCACGCCCCAGGAGAAACAAGTGGTGCTTGTTTAGGAGGCTGGGGTTTTGGTATTTCGAGTAACTCGACCCATAAAGAAGAGGCTTGGAAAGCCCTGCAATACTTTATGAGTCGGGAAGCGCAAAAGCGATTTATCTTAGGGGCGGGATACGTACCCAGCCGGAAGGAATTATTTACCGACCCAGACGTTGTGGCAAAATATTCCTACTTTCCAGAGTTACTGCAAATTGCTCAAAAAGCAGTTCTGCGTCCGGCAATTCCCCAATACGCGCAAGCTTCTGATATTTTGCAACGTTACCTCAGTGCTGCCCTTTCCAACCGTATGAGTCCCGAACAAGCAATGGAAGCGGCTGCTAAAGAAACCCGCACTTTATTAGGTCGAAATCAAGCTTAAGTAATGGGTAATGGGTAATGGAAAATTGAAATGAATCACCAATTACCAACTACCAATTACCAATTACCAACTACCAATTACCAAATCAAATATGAAACTCGATGTCGTACAAAAAAGAGAACAGAAAACTGGATGGATCTTACTCTTACCAGCACTAATTGTCATGTTGGTAGTGTATGCCTATCCAATTTTACGAGCGTTTTGGCTGAGCGTCTTTACTCAAAACCTGGGAACTGAGTTAGAACTAGTGTTTTCCGGTTTGAGTAATTACGGGCGGATGTTTAACGACGGGCGATTCTGGCAAAGTTTGTGGAACACCACCGTGTTTACAACCGCTTCCGTGTTGTCAGAATTAATTTTAGGTATTGGTGTCGCTTTGGTACTTAACCAAGCCTTTAAAGGACGGGGAATTGTGCGGACAATTACCTTAATTCCTTGGGCTTTGCCAACAGCAGTCATGGGGGTTGCGTGGGCGTGGATTTTTAACGACCAGTATGGTGTAGTTAACGATATATTACGCCGCCTGGGGTTAATTGAAACAGGGATTAGTTGGCTGGGAAATCCAACGCTGGCAATGATTGCGGTCATTTTAGCTGACGTGTGGAAGACGACACCATTTATTGCATTGCTGTTGCTAGCGGGGTTGCAGTCAATACCTGGCGACTTGTACGAAGCGCATTCTTTAGATGGTGCGACTCCGTGGCAGAGTTTTTGGAAGATTACCGTCCCTTTGTTAATGCCGCAAATTATTGTTTCTTTGTTGTTCCGTTTTGCTCAAGCTTTCGCTATCTTCGACTTAATTCAAGTTATGACTGGCGGTGGTCCTGGTGGGGCAACGGAAACGGTTTCAATTTATATCTACAGTACAGTGATGCGTTATTTAGATTTCGGCTACGGTTCGGCGTTGATTGTCGTGACATTTTTGATTTTAGTCATTGCTGTCGCGATCGCATCCTTACTCTTAACCAGAGCGCGGGCTAATGCCGCAGGAGTACGTTAATTATGGCAATTGCACAATCGCGATCGCAAGCCAAAGCAGGGATAAATTGGCGAGCCATTTGGCTACCAATTGCAGTAGCTTTAGTTGTTATATTCTTTCTCGCCCCCGTGCTGTGGCAGGTATTAACTTCCGTAAAAGTTAACGAAGACATCTCAGCCGTTCCTACAGTTTACTTTCCCACTCGCTTCACCTTCGAGCATTACGCATCTCTATTTACCCGTCGTCCATTTGGACTTTACATTTTAAATAGTGCCTTTGTTTCTATTACCTCTACCCTACTGTGTCTAGCTTTTGGCGCACCAGCAGCTTATGTTTTGGCACGGTTGCGATTAGTGGGTAAGGAAGTTATTCTCGCGATCGTCCTAATCGTTACCTTATTTCCCACGGTATTACTATTTCTAGGACTGTTGGAAATTGTTCAAGTAACCAATTTAGCCAACAACTTTTTAGCGCTAATAATTCCATACACGGCGATTAATTTACCTCTAACAATTTTGGTAATGCGCAGTTTTTTCCAACAACTACCTAAAGATTTGGAAGATTCAGCGCGAGTAGATGGATACAACACATTTCAATTACTATGGAAGATTCTATTACCCATGACTCTTCCCGCTTTGGTGACGACAGGAATTCTGACTTTTATTGCTGCTTGGAATGAGTTCATTTTTGCCCTAACATTTATTTCGCGAGAATCAATGAAAACCATACCCGTAGCAACCGCTCAATTGAGTGGGGCTTCAGTATTTGAAATTCCTTATGGACCCATCGCTGCTGCAACCATTTTAGGCACTCTACCTTTAATTCTCCTCGTCCTCTTCTTCCAGCGCAAGATCGTTCAAGGTCTGACTGCTGGCGCTGTTAAGGGATGATTCAAAAGTCAAAGTCAAAAGTCAAAAGTCAAAAGTCAAAAGTCAAAAGTCAAAATTAAACACTCGCCACTACTCATTATTCACTTTTAACAATGGCTAAACTCGAACTCAGAAATTTAAATAAAACTTATGCTCCTAAAGTTGTCCCAGTTAAAGATGTGAGTTTGACTGTGGATGATGGAGAATTTTTGACGTTACTCGGTCCTAGTGGCTGTGGTAAGTCTACAGTGTTGCGGATGATTGCAGGGTTAGATGCCCCAACTCGCGGACGCATCTTTTTAGGTGGGGAAGATATCACCTCCAAACGACCAGGCGATCGCAATATGGCGATGGTGTTTCAAAGCTATGCTCTCTACCCGCACATGACGGTAAGCGAAAACCTCGCTTCTGGACTGAAGCTGAAAAAAGTTTCTCGCGCCGACATCGAACAACGGGTAGCGGAAGTTAGCAGACTATTGGGACTGGATGAGTTAATGAACCGCAAACCAGGACAGCTATCTGGCGGACAAAGACAACGGGTAGCTGTCGGTCGGGCGCTGGTACGTCAAGCTCAGGTATTCTTGTTAGACGAACCCCTAAGTAACCTCGATGCGTTATTGCGGGAACGAGTCCGCGCCGATCTCAAGCGCATATTTGCAGCCCAAAAAGCCCCTGTAGTCTACGTCACCCACGACCAAACTGAAGCAATGACGCTTTCTTCTAAGGTGGCTTTGCTCAATGATGGGTACTTACAGCAACTCGACTCGCCCGATCGCATTTACAATCATCCGGCAAATCGATTTGTAGCAGGATTTGTTGGCAGTCCTCAAATGAATTTGCTTACCCTACCCTGTAAAGGTAGATCGGCAATGCTGGGAGATTTCCAAATTCCCCTACCTGACTTGCCCACCGTACCACCAGAAATTATTTTGGGTATCCGTCCTGAAAACGTTGGGATTGCTCGACCTGGCGATACTAGCTTTGTCCGAGGACGAGTCAATGTAGTAGAAAACTTGGGAATGAATTATTTGGTCAGTACGCGGGTCGAAAGTCACAGCGCCCCAACGCAGATCGTGCGGGCGTTGTTACCCACAGACCGTCGTTGGAACGAAGAGGAAGAAATTGCTCTCACCCTACCACCTCAACACCTGCACTGGTTTGACGTTCAATCGGGTGATGCTTTAATTGGGCGGCAGATGGCAGGAGTTTATTCGTAATTTGTAAATGTAGAGACGTTACATGCAACGTCTCTACATTTATGTTATTCTTCGCTGACTAACTTTCTGGCTTTATTGGCTCTCGCTTCAGCATTTGTCATCACTTCGTCCATTTTTTCTTGAATTTCTCCTGGATAGTTTTCCAAAACTTTTGTGGAAAGAGAAATTCTGCCTCTACCCTCATCCAAATCGATAATCACCGCTTTAATTTCCTGCCCAATTTTAAACAAGGCGGGTAGGGAAGCAGTGTAATTTTGGCTTACCTGTTTGATGTGGAGTAAACCACTGACTCCATTGAGATCGACAAACACGCCGAAAGGTTGAATGCTAGCAACTTTACCCGTAGCAAGTTGACCAATTTCCAATTGACTGAAGCTGCTAGCGCGAGTTGCTAGACGATTGGAAAGGACGAGTTTTTTATTGTCGTAATCGACTTCCAGAAAACTAGCTGTCAGGGTTTGACCCTTAAGCGATTCCATGTTTTCTTTTTCAACTAAATGCGATCGCGGAATAAATCCCCTCAAACCCAGCACGTCAACTGTCACGCCACCCTTATTTGCTCCTGTCACTCGTACCTGCACTGTCTGGCGATTCTCTTGCATCTGCTCGATGCGCTCCCAAATGTGCTGAATTTCTAACTGACGACGCGATAAAGTGACCTGTCCATCTGCATCTTGGTCGCGGATAATCAGAAACTCTAGTTCCTCTTGCAAAGGTAGTACGGTAGACAAATCCGTAACCTGTTGTAGGGAAGCTTGATCTGCTGGGAGGAAAGCAGCGGATTTACCACCAATATCGACATAAGCGCCGTTGCTGTCGTATTGAAAAACTTTACCGCGTACTGTTTGCCCTTTCTGGAACTGATAGTCATGTTGTTCCAGTGCTTTAGCAAAATCCTCCATCGAGAACGATGAGCTAGATACAGATGGGGTCGAATCAGATTTCATAGGAATACAAAAAGGGAGTCGAGAGTGGGAGGACAAGGGAGACAAGGGGGACAAGGGAGACAAGGGAGTAATTAAGATTTGTATTCTTCTGACTCCTGACTCCTGACTTCTGACTCCTCACAAAGTTTCAAACAGGTGTTTCACTTGCTCCCAGGCATTAGCTGTAGCTTCTGGATTATAGCTTGCGCGGCGATCGCAGAAGAAGCCGTGACCTGCTCCATGATAGCGAAAGATTTTATGAGATATGTGGTATTTCGTCAGCTCGGCTTCAATTTGGTTTATATGCTCGGTAGGAATACTCCCATCCTCCAAGCCAAAAAAAGCATAAATTGTGCCGGAAATCTCGGATGTACGAGATAGGGTAGGAGAACCACCACCAGGAGTACGGGTAGGAATGCCAGCACCATAAAAAGCCGCAGTCGCTTTAATATCTGGTAAAGTTGCCGCTAGATATGCGACGTGACCCCCAAAACAAAAGCCGATGCAACCAATTGCGTTTGGTTTGACTTGAGGCAAAGCTTTTAAGTAGGCGATCGCGGCTTGGATATCGCTTAACAGTTCTGACGCTTTGGTTTGCTCCCAAGCATATTTTCTCCCCACCTCCAATTCTTCTGGAGTATAACCAGTCTCAAAACCTGGTGCGAGGCGTTGAAATAACGCGGGAGCGATCGCCACGTATCCCAGTTTAGCGATTCTCTCCGTCACATCCCGTATGTGAGAGTTGACCCCAAATACTTCCTGCAACACCACAATCCCAGGATACGTCCCATCTACTGTTGGTGCTGCTAGATAAGCATCGATATCCAAATCTCCAGCCAAAATTTTGACGTGATTTGTCTGAATTTCTTTATCTGTCATGATGGTATAGATTCAGTTATCAAGGAGTGGTGCGTGGTACGTGGTGCGTGAATTTTGAATTGCTCCCTCAGCCCCCTCAGCCCCCTGGGCTCCCTCAGCTCTCTTCCCCCGACTCTCTAAAAAAATGGTTCAATTTCACATTCAGCCAGATAGCGATATTCCTGCTTCTACTCAACTTTACAATCAAATTCTTTATGCGATCGCCTCTAGGCAGTTTCCACCTGGACAGCGTTTACCCAGTACGAGAGCATTAGCAATCCAGACTGGTTTGCATCGCAACACTATTAGTAAAGTTTATCGTCAGTTGGAGGAAGACGGTTTAGTCGAAAGTTTGGCAGGTTCGGGCATCTACGTCCGCGCTCAAGCTCATAATAGCAGCCCCCGCTCGTCTTCCCCCGTGATAGAAAAGTATCCCGCAGCAGAAAAGATTGTCCGACGCAGTTTAGAGGAATTACTCAAGTTAGGCTGTTCGCTCAACGAAGCACGGGAAGTATTTATCGCTGAAATTGATTGGCGATTGCGCAGTAGCGCTCAAGTCTTGGTGACGGTTCCAAGTGATGATATCGGCGCGGGTAAGTTGATGGTGGATGAATTGCAAAAAGCATTAGGTGTAAGTGTTCAGCTAGTTCCGATTGAGGAATTAGCTGCAATTCTAGAACAAACACCTTCTGGTACGGTGGTGACGAGCCGCTATTTTATTGGTGTTGCAGAAGCGATCGCCTCACCTAAAGGAGTGCGTGTCATCCCTGTAGATGTCTACGATTACAGTCAAGAAATTCAAACTTTGAAAAAATTACCTAAAGGTAATTGTGTGGGGATTGTCAGCCTCAGCTCTGGTTTGTTAAGAGCTGCTGAAGTCATTATTTATAGCCTACGAGGGAGCGAATTGTTAGTACGAACAGCCCAAACAGGAGATAGCTATAAGCTTAATGGCATTGTCAAAAGCGCCCACTTAATTATTAGCGATCGCGCCAGTTATGCTGCTGTTAGAGCCGCCGTTCAAGCTGCGAGAGAAAACATTATTCGCCCGCCCCAACTTGTTTGTTGCGAAAATTATATTGCCACTGACTCAATTGATTCTCTCAAACGCGAGTTAGGGATTGATTAAGAAATGGTTGATGGTTGATGGTTGTTAGTTGCTATCCCCGATCGCCAATAACTGTTTAAACTTAAATCATTTATACTTAAAATATTAGATTAATACTCAGCATTTAGTAAATAAAATGACTGTAGACATTCATCCTTCCACTGGTTTGAAAGAAGCGATCGAGCAGCGCCGTGCAGCTAGAGCGTTTCGTTCCAATCCAATTCCCGAAGCAATTCTAGAAGCAATTTTTCAGATAGGATTACGCGCTCCCTCTGGCTTTAATCTCCAGCCTTGGCGATTTATCGTCGTGCGAGAACAACAAAATCGCGACAAACTGAAAGCTTGTGCCTTTAATCAGCGTCAAGTAGGGGAAGCCCCAGTCGTACTAATTTGCTGTGGCGATCGCGCCAGTGCGGAAATGGAAAATATTGAAGCCGTCATCGCATTGGGTTCTGAAGTGGGGGCGATGAACGATGACTACGCAAATTACATGCGATCGCAAATTCCACCTTTCTTTGAAAACCATCCTAGTTTCGAGTCGATGGAAGCGTGGACAAACCGCCACACCATGCTAGCTGTCGCCCATCTAATGTTAGTTGCTAAAAGCTTTGGTGTTGATAGTTGCCCGATGGAAGGCTTTTCTACAGCACAAGTCAAGGAAGCCTTTCATATTCCACCCCATGTCGATGTTTGCTGTTTAGTCGCCCTCGGCTACGCCGCCGAACCCTTCAAACAATACGGCGGGCGTTTCAAAAGCGATCGCGTTTGCTTCAGCGAAACTTACGGCGATCCTTTTTTAGGATAAACGTAGGGGCGCACAGCTGTGCGCCCCTACCCGTCCTGCCTTCTGCCTGTTTTACACAGACACAGGAAGCGCCAAAAACTCCCGTACTTGCTGAAGGTAACTCTGAGGATCTTCCAGCATGGGAAAGTGAGCCGTATTGGGGATCGTCACAAACTCCACGCGATCGCTCAATGCAGCTGCCTGTTTCCCCATCGCCGCTGGAATAATCTTGTCATACTCCCCAGAAATTAATAACGTCGGCACTTTCAGACGGGTAAACTCCTGGGGCATCACTTCTGCTGCTGTCTTGCTGACGGAAGTAAAAATCGTTCCCAAAGCTGCTTCGGAATCCGCTACCAAAAAATCTTCTAGAAAAGCTTGGCGTTCGGTAGCAGGAATCGAACGATGCAGAAACCGCGCCATAAACATGCAATCGACAAATGGTATTTTCTTCAACCACTGGGGACGAAACTTGACAACGTAACCGCCAAATTTATGAAAGGCAGCAAAAGCCTTCTCGTCATACTCAAAGATGCCGCTACAAGTAAGAATCGCTTTTTCTACCCGTGCTGGATAGCGATTGAGAAAAAATGTTGCTACCGACGCTCCCATCGAATGAGCGTTAAGGTATACCCAAGGTAATTCCAGCCGATCCAGCAATCCTGCAAGATCTTCGGCGTACTCTTCTAGCTCGTAGCTTAACTCAGCGATCGCCTCAGCTTGTGCTTGCGGTGACTCTGCCTCAGCTACATCAACGTTAGCAGCAGATAGGGCAGGTTTCCCGCGCGATCGCCCAAATCCCCGCATGTCATATAACAAGCAATCGAACTGTTCTGAAAGTGCTTGTGCCGTACTGCGCCAATAACGAGCTGAACCAGCCCAGCCATGCAGAAATACCATTACAGGCTTATCTTGTTTGGCTTCCGGTGTCCGAATCCACTCGTAGTAATGCTCAACGCCACGAACTGAAATATAAGGCATCTATAATTTTTGTCCTTTGTCATTTGTCATTTGTCATTTGTTAGCAACTTGAGGCAAATGACAAATGACGGTTGACCAACGACCATCAAGCCGATTCCGGTTTGGGCAAGGAAGACGGATGCAGCAGCAGTTCGGCGGTAGAGCGTTTCTCTACCATTTCCCGCGTCACCGCACAACGAGTTAGATCTTTGCGCGATGGCAACTCGTACATCAACTCCAACATGAGTTCTTCTACAATTCCTCGCAGCGCCCGCGCCCCAGTCTTGCGACGATAGGCTTCTTGAGCGATCGCCCGCAGGGCTTCAGGTTTGAACTCTAGTTGGACGTTATCCATCTTCAGCAGTTTTTGATATTGCTTGACTAACGCGCTCTTAGGCTGAGTCAGAATTGCCACTAACGCTTCTTCATCCAATGGTTCGACCACAGCTACCATTGGCACGCGACCGATAAATTCGGGAATCATGCCAAATTTTACCAGATCGTCTGGCTCTAAGTGGACGAGAATATCTGCCGTCCGCTTTTCTCGCGATAGCCCTTCTCCTGGCTGAATGAAACCTATTGATTTTTTGCCAATTCTCTGCTCTACAACTTTTTCTAACCCGACAAAAGCCCCACCGCAGATAAATAGAATGTTGCTAGTATCGATTTGGATGCAGTCCTGGTAAGGATGTTTTCTCCCCCCTTGGGGTGGAACGTTTGCCACAGTGCCTTCCAGCATTTTTAGCAGCGCTTGTTGTACGCCCTCTCCCGAAACGTCCCTGGTAATTGAGGGGTTCTCACTCTTGCGGGCAATTTTATCGATCTCGTCGATGTAGATAATGCCTCTTTGAGCTTCTTCTACATCTAAATCGGCAACTTGCAATAATCTGAGCAAGATGTTTTCTACATCCTCGCCAACGTAACCCGCCTCTGTAAGCGTTGTGGCATCGGCAACCGCAAAGGGTACGTCAAGAATCTGCGCTAAAGTTTGCGCCAGTAGAGTTTTGCCGCAACCAGTCGGACCAATTAACAAAATATTAGATTTTTGTAACTCTACGATATCTTCTGCACCAGCTTTACCGCTACTATTTTTCGACTGTACTAAGCTCAGGCGTTTGTAGTGGTTGTAAACTGCTACCGATAAAACTTTTTTCGCCTCATCTTGACCGATAACGTGTTCGTCGAGATGTGCTTTAATCTCGCGGGGTTTGGGAATTTGGTTGAGCGAGATCCCCCCAGTTCGACTGCGCCGCTTTGGTGGTGGTTCTGGACGAGGCTGTTGGGGTGCAGCAGCAGTTGAGTCTAATAACTCCTCATCCAGAATTTCATTGCACAAATCTACACATTCATCGCAGATGTAGACTCCCGGTCCGGCAATCAATTTCCGTACCTGCTCTTGCGATTTGCCGCAAAATGAACACTTTAAATGGGAGTCGTACTTAGACATAAGAAGCCTCTTACTTCACTGATGTGACTGCTTCGCCCGCTTTGGGGAGATTTTGCTTAGAGATCGTTTGGTCGATCAACCCGTAATCTTTTGCCTCTGCTGCCGACATGAAAAAGTCGCGTTCCGTATCGGCTTCGATTCTCTCCAAGGGTTTACCTGTGTGGTAGGCGAGGATTTCATTTAATCGCCGCTTGTGGTAGAGGATCTCTTTGGCTTGGATCTCAATGTCAACTGCTTGTCCTTGAGCGCCACCGAGGGGTTGATGGATCATGATTCGCGCGCTGGGTAGAGACATCCGTTTTCCGGCTGCTCCGGCTGCGAGCAAAAACGCTCCCATACTAGCTGCTAATCCAAAACAAATAGTAGCAACATCAGAGCGAATCTGCTGCATTGTGTCATAAATCGCCATACCAGCCGTAACAGAGCCGCCTGGAGAATTAATGTAAAGATGGATATCTTTTTCTGGGTCTTCAGCTTCTAAGAATAACAACTGAGCCACGATCGAATCAGCAACAGCATCATCGACTGGAGTGCCCAAAAAAACAATCCGCTCTCTGAGCAATCTAGAGTAAATATCAAAGGCACGTTCTCCCATGCCTGATTGCTCCACTACCATTGGCACGATGTTGCTAGGAGCCATCATAGAGTTTAGCTCTAGATGTTTGTGGCTGCTAATGAGTGGATAGTATGAGGACTGAGATACAAGCATAGATAATTGTTCCAGAAGTAGAGCCAGATGCAGTGGATTTAACTGGCGCTGAAGGCGATCGCACTTTTCACCAGTGGCTTTGCTATCTGTTGACTATTATGCCTCATGAACTAGGGGTTAGGAGTAAGGGGTAAGGGGTAAGGGGTAAGGGAAAAGTTAAAAATCAAAAGTCAAAAGTCAAAATTTTCTTACATTCCACTCCCGACTACGCGGCTCCGATGCGGAGGATACCTCCGCCTCCACCCGCTTCCCGACTCCCGACTTCCCAATCACTCAGCTTCAGTTGCTTCTACTGTTATAGTCGCTTCTGACGCTTCTGGCTGGGTCGATTCTTCTATAATTTCCGCATCATCAATTTCATCCTCTTCATCGTCCTGTAAAGAACCTTCTGGTACGAGTTCGATCGCGGAATGTTCTTCTAGCCAAACAAAAATCTTGTCTGTTAGCAGTTCTTCTTGGACGACTTCTTTGAGCCTGTCTCGATCGATATCTTGACCGGAGTATTCAGCCATTAGCTCTTTGACCCGTGCTTCCACGGCAGCTGGCTCGACTTCAATCGATTCTTTTTTCGCGACTTCCTGTAGAGCTAGCGATCGCTTCAATCGATCGATCGCTTCTGGACGCGATCGCTGTCTTAGCTGCGGCACTGTATCTTTAGTAAACAGTTTCTTGACATCAATTCCTTGTCTTTGGAGCTGCATCGCCGTTTGCGTCAACACCGAATCGACTTCTTGCTCGATCATCGTCTCCGGTAAATCGGCTTCTAGATGCTCGATCAGATCGTCCAACAATGCCTGTTGCTTATTTGTCTTAGTTTTCTTTTCTGCTTCTTCGCGAAACCGAGTTTCTAGCGTCGAGCGCAGTTCTGCTAAAGTCTCAAATTCACTAATTTCTTGAGCAAAATCGTCATTCAGCTCCGGCAACTCTTTCTCTTTTAACTCTTTCACGGTTACCGTAAACTTTGCTGGCTTGCCTGCTATTTCTTGCTGAGGATATCCTTCGGGAAACTGCGCCGATATTTCCTTTGTTTCCCCTGGACTCATACCGACAATGCCATCTACAAAGCCTTCAATAAATCTTCCTGGCGATAGCTCTGTTTCAAAATCCGTGGCTGAGGCTCCTTCGATCTCCTGTGGTTCTTCGCCTTCTGCCTCCGGTACGAGATAGCCCTTGAAGTCTATAATGACTACATCTCCCATTTGCGCCGCCCGCCCTTCTACAGGAATTAAGGTAGCTCGTTCCTGACGATTTTCTTCTAAAACTTTTTCTACCTTTTCTGGGTCATACTTGACTTCTTCTGCCTTAACTTGTAAGCCGCTGTACTGCTTCAGCTCAATTTCCGGCAGTACATCCACCGCAGCGGAGAATGTCAAGGGTTTTCCTGGCTCGAACGCACCAATTAAATCCTCAAAAGAGGAACGCAACTGAGGTTGACCGATCGCTTCTATTTCTGCTTGCTTAATGGCTTCCGTAATGCCACTTTGAATTAACTCTTCTAACGCTGCTGCCTTGATCCGCGTTGTCCCTAGCCGTTGCAATAAGATTTGGCGCGGCACTTTACCTTTACGGAACCCAGGAATGTTGGCGGCGCGGGTGAAGTTTTGAATTACCTGCTCGTAACTCTGTTGAGACTTGTCGGCGGGAATTTCTATTTCCAGACCAATTTGACTGGCGGGAAGCTTTTCCTGGGTGACTTTCATTTTGATAGAAGATATGTAACTGATTGTTTTTTACCTGCTGAAGTACCACACTAGCACTAGTCCTACTCCGATCGCCTAATGCCATAAATTAGCGGCTGTGACCGACATTGCTTGCCTTGAGGGAGGACGACTTCTAAAGCGTTTTAGCTTTTCTGTTTGCTTGGCTCTCGACTTGCTCGGACAAATAACTGCTTTGAGGTCTAGTTGCTAGACGTAACTAGTCATCTATAGACTATACTGCTGGAACACCTGTTATGAACTGAATGCATTCTCCTCAATTTTCTGATAATATGCCAGCTTATATGTGATGATAATTGTTAAAATCATTGGAACTTTTTGCGACCATCCGCCCCAAGCCGCCAGCGATCGGCGAAAGCCGAAGGTTAACTGAATTGTTAAAATTACTTAAGTAGGGAGATAGAAAACGGCAGACAAGAGGCAGAATAGTGAATCCTTAAATCTATAGATAGACTTTTTATCTTTTTCGTTCTAACAACACAATTATTAAGTTCATCATCATTGAATCCAAACGCTAATGGGTCGCGATCGCCAAGGCTAATTTGAATTTTTTAAAATTTTAAAGTATAACCCCAAACTTTTAAAAAAACTCGTTTCAGTTTATTGCAATATTAGGAGGCAGAAATTTTGAGCAAATCCTATTCAGTTGCCATCTTGGGGGCAACGGGAGCTGTTGGGACAGAATTACTAAGTTTACTAGAAGAACGCCACTTTCCTGTCGCCCAATTGCGGCTACTCGCATCGCCTCGTAGTGCTGGTACGATCGTGACATTTGCAGGAGAAAATATTCCGGTAGAGCCAGTAAGCGATCGCTCCTTCGACGACATAGATATTGTCCTAGCATCAGCTGGTGGTTCCACTTCTAAGGCATATGCTACCAAAGCCGTAGCAGCAGGGGCTGTTTTTATCGACAACTCCAGCGCCTTTCGGATGCACCCAGACGTTCCCCTCGTCGTTCCAGAAGTGAATCCCCAAGCAGCAGCTACCCACAAAGGGATTATTGCCAATCCCAACTGCACCACCATTTTGATGAACGTTGCTGTTTATCCCCTCCATCAAGTCAGTCCAGTAAAACGGATTGTTGCCGCGACCTATCAATCAGCGAGCGGTGCTGGTGCTAGGGCAATGGAAGAAGTTAAAGCTCAAGCTCAAGCGATTTTAGCAGGCAACACCCCCATAACTGAGATCTTCCCCTACCCTCTGGCGTTTAATCTCTTCCCTCACAACACTCCGCTCAATGACCAAGGGTACTGTGAGGAAGAAATGAAAATGGTGAACGAAACCCGCAAGATTTTTGCCGAACCTCAGTTGCAAATTACGGCAACCTGTGTGCGGGTTCCCGTACTCAGAGCGCATTCAGAAGCGATTAATCTAGAATTCGAGCAGTCTTTAAGCGTCGCCGAAGCAAAGGAAATTTTGTCACAAGCTCCTGGCGTGCGTGTAGTCGAAGACTTCGCTGCTAACTATTTTCCCATGCCCATCGATGCCTCCGGTCGCGATGAAGTACTCGTAGGTCGCATTCGCCAAGACATTTCCCATCCCCGAGGCTTAGAACTATGGCTGTGTGGCGACCAAATCCGTAAAGGTGCGGCATTGAATGCCGTGCAAATTGCAGAATTATTGGTAGCCAAAAACTTACTTCAGCCCTCCGAAGTAGCAGCAGTGTAGGCAGATTGAGTGCAAGCAGATTTTTTACAGTTCTTACAGCTGAGCGCTTTGGCAAAGAATGCCGACAGCTAAAAATTAGGAGTCAAGCGTGGTAGATTTTGGCAGAGTGGTGACCGCAATGGTCACGCCATTTCAAGCAGACGGTAGCGTAAATTATGCAGTTGCGGAGCAACTAGCAGCGCATTTGGTGACACAAGGAAGTGACGCTTTGGTGGTTTGTGGTACGACAGGAGAGTCTCCCACTTTGAGTTGGGACGAAGAGTACCAGCTATTCCAAGTCGTAATTAAAGCTGTTGCAGGTAAAGCGCTAGTCATTGCGGGAACGGGTTCTAATTCTACTCAAGAAGCGATCGCGGCTACCCAAAAAGCAGCTAAAATAGGAGTACATGGTTCTTTACAAGTAGTCCCCTACTATAATAAGCCTCCACAAGCAGGGTTATTTAGCCATTTTCAGGCGATCGCACAAGCATGTCCCGATCTGCCAATGGTGTTATATAATATTCCCGGTCGCACGGGTCAAAATCTCTTGCCGCAAACAGTGGCTCGGTTGTCAGCAATAGGTAACATTGTTGGAATTAAAGAAGCGACGGGTAGCCTCGACCAAGCTAGTGAAATTAGTCGCATGACACCGCCAGAATTTAAAATCTACTCTGGTGACGATTCCCTCACATTACCTTTACTGGCGATCGGTGGATATGGTGTCATTAGCGTGGCAAGTCATTTAGTTGGCAAGCAGCTACAACAAATGATTCAAGCCTTTGCCGCAGGACAAGTTCAAACGGCAACTCAAATTCACCTCCAACTACTCCCTCTATTCAAAAGTCTGTTCCTGTCAACAAATCCCATTCCCGTAAAAGCAGCCCTCAGACTTCAAGGCTGGGATGTAGGTTCAACTCGTCTACCGTTAGAAGACGACCAAAATGGATTAGCACAGAAACTCAAGCCAGTACTAGCAGAGTTAAACCTGATATAGGTATAGAGCTTTCAGACAACTGAATAATTCGTGCAAGATACTTCCAAGTCGTTATCGCGATCGCTCGGATTGAAAATAACTGCCCCTATTGACAACTCTTATCTATCGCAAAACCACCTGACTTTGTTTTATCTAACTCAAACAACAAACGTGAATCTAAAAAAACAACTGTAAATTAAGGATACAAATGAGTAACAACGGAACGACAGCCGCCGTCAAAATTATTCCCCTTGGCGGTTTGCACGAAATTGGCAAAAACACTTGCGTTTTTGAATACAACGATGAAATTTTTCTCCTCGATGCAGGGTTGGCATTTCCTACAGATGAAATGCATGGCGTAAACATCGTTCTACCAGATGTTACGTACTTACGCGAAAATCGGCATAAGATTAAGGGCATGATCGTCACCCACGGTCATGAAGATCATATTGGTGGCATTGCCTTTCATTTAAAGCAATTTGATATTCCGGTAATTTACGGTCCCCGCTTGGCGATGGCAATGCTAGAGGGGAAACTAGAAGAAGCAGGAGTCCGCGATCGCACGGAGTTAAGATCGGTACGTCCCCGCGAACTCGTCCGTATTGGTTCCTCTTTTATTGTTGAATTTATCCGCAACACCCACTCAATCGCTGATAGCTTCACCGTCGCCATTCACACCCCCCTCGGCGTAATTATCCACACGGGGGATTTTAAATTCGACCATACTCCAGTTGATGGCGAACATTACGACATCCAACGGCTGGCAGAACATGGAGAAAAAGGCGTATTGTGCTTAATTAGCGACTCCACTAATTCCGAAGTCTCAGGACATACGCCTTCAGAACGATCGGTATACCCCAACTTAGACCGTATTTTTATGCAAGCTAAGGGTAGAGTCCTCGTCACCACCTTTGCTTCCTCCGTACACCGGATCAACATGATTCTGGAATTGGCGCAAAAACACAATCGTGTCGTCTCAGTCGTCGGGCGATCGATGTTAAACGTAATTGCTCACGCTCGAAATCTAGGCTACATCAAATGTCCAGATAACCTGTTGCAGCCGCTACACGCCATTCGCCAACTTCCCGATGAAAATGTTTTGATTCTAACTACTGGTTCTCAAGGCGAACCGATGTCAGCCATGACGAGAATTTCTCGCGGCGCACATCCCCATCTCAAAATCCGCGAGGGAGATACAGTCGTATTTTCAGCGAACCCGATCCCAGGTAATACGATCGCCGTAGTCAATACGATCGATCGCTTGATGATGCAAGGTGCTAAAGTCATCTACGGTCGGGAACAGGGCATTCACGTTTCTGGACATGGTTGCCAAGAAGACCAAAAACTGATGATTGCCTTAACTCGTCCCAAGTTTTTCTTACCCGTGCATGGCGAACATCGGATGCTAGTGAAGCACTCTCAAACAGCACAAAGCATGGGGATTCCGGCTGAGAATATGGTCATCATCCAAAATGGTGACGTAGTAGGACTATCAACAGAGGAAATTAAGGTAGTCGGGAAAGTGCCAGCGGGGATCGAACTAGTCGATACTTCTGGTAGTGGTATTGTCAGCGGTAAAGTGCTGCAAGAACGTCAGCAAATGGCAGCAGATGGCATTGTTACTATTGCCGTCGCGATCGATTGGAATGGGAAGCTAATGACCAAGCCGGATATTCACTTGCGAGGCGTAGTCACTACGATTAACCGCGATTTGTTGCAAAAGTGGGTACAAGAACAAATCGAGCAAATATTAAGCGATCGCTGGACGGATTTCGGTCGCTCCTTTGACGGACAAGAAGTTGATATTGATTGGACGGGATTGCAGGTACAGCTAGAAAAAGACTTACAACGGGCAATTCGGCGCGAGTTACAATGTCAACCCACTGTCACTCTACTCATGCCTATCCCTGAAGAACCTGTCAAGGCAGCTGACGGTAGAAGACGGCGACGCACTGCTGCTGCACCAGTCGCCTCGTGAACAGCAACCAGCAACCAGTAACCGGCTGTCAGTGACAGATAGGGTTTCTATCTAAATGGCTCAATACGTAAAATCCCTCCGATGCGCCTTCAAAAGGCGATTACGGGGGATTTTATGTTGTCAGCGATTGGTGTAGAAGTCTGATAGCGCTTTTCAATTGGATGCAATATATGTCTGGTAGGGGCGCACAACTGTGCACCCCTACCAATGTCATCCACACAATCGAGAATTGCTATGACATGTCACATCACTTATAGAGTGACTAACAACCATCAACTATCAACTATCAACTCTCCATCAACTATAAAGAAAATCTAACGAAATTAGCTTGACAAATCGTCAAACATCGGTAAATATACGGAAGCTGCTTTTAATTATTTCTTTATTATTTTAAAAATTTCCGTATTGTTGCTCATACATCACGCAGGAATTTTAGGCAGAATCAAAGCGATTCCTATTAGAGAGGTAGAACAAAAATTGTGTTTGAAACTACAAAGAATAAATTTGTATTTTTGAATACGAAATTGATGTAGATGTGATTCGTGCATCGCTTGAATGTTTGTTATACATGCACTTCCAGTCAAATTCGCTAAACTTCACTAAAGTTTTATATAGGTCAAATTTCAGAAAAATCTCTTTAGTAACCTACCAGTTCTGCCAAATCGTTAGTTAACGTGGGGTAGTGATAAATAGGTTCCTGAATTGAGAGAAAATCCTTCAAAAATTTTTAATTGATTTAGGAAACATTATTCCGGTAAAGATCGTTGAGACATTGTATGTGTTCTATAGCAAGCTCAAGTTGCTTCATACAGTACGAGGAGTGAATCATGAATGCTTCCCCATATACATCCCAAGATATTGCCCTAGCCAGTTGGATCTGGATCGACCAAACTCAACAGTCTCCAGAAATACCCATTGCAGCTAGTCCGTTACAGCAACCCAAACAGCGCAAATTAGACTTGTTGTTACCTCTGCGCCGCTGGCTGGATAGCGTTGAAGTTCGCAACCCTCAGTTAGCACATCGCTTATGTCAACTTATTCCTTCCCAGTGTCCGTTTGAACGGGATGTCGTTCTATTCGGTCGCAAGCTGTTCCACATTCCACCAATGTGCAAGCTCAACCCGCTATATGAAGAAGTTGTAGGCTTGCGTTTCCGCGCCTTATGCTACCTAGCCGACGAATGTGGTGAAGACGTAACCCCTTACTGTTAACAGTTATCAGTTAACAGTTATCAGTGAAGAAAGCGAGCAGGGAGCAACTATCAAGTCACAAATCGCTCTTTCGCAAGTCGCCATGAAATTCACGCACTACGACTGATGTGACGATCGCTTGACATGGAGTTATACTGAGGCTGAGCTGCAACAACCTAAAAAGAAGGAGATCGCGGCTATCGGCGCTCAATATAATTACCAAATTATAAGTGTTAAGCGACTATGGGGAGATACTTCTTTCACCAATGGTTGGATCTAGCAGCCAAAGCGACTAAAATTGCTGTTGTTTCATTCAGTTCCCTGGGGCTAGCAAGCAGTTTCTGGCTGGTAATAGAGCATCAAGTACCACAAATTGCCCGCACCCAAACAGTCAATACTGACGTGACACTCGACCGTCGCCCCGACGAAACCTACGAAGCATTACGCAGTCGGGCTAGAACAGCGGCTAGAACAGCAGCAACACAGAATTTAGCAACCAATCGACAAGCTACAGATATCACCGTTACGGTAGTTATCCGCGATCGCGGGCAAATTGCACCTATACTTTCGCTGACAGCAAATCGCACTGAAGGAATTGACCCCGATCCCCGGCAAGGAATTAAATATTTCGACCAAGCGCGATCGCTACTTCGATTTGACGAGCGTGATGTAGCAACAAACGATGCCGATAGCGCACCTCGAAGATCGTTTCCGAATCCAACTCCCTCCTCATCGAGAATGCCAGCCAACTCGAATTCTAGCAACACAAGAGGTAGCGGACAGGGAACGTTCTCCCAGCCAGGACGCTTGATTCCATCTACATCGGAACAGCCTACTAACACCACTCCTTTTAGTCAGCCAGGTACGACAAACTCAACCAATACACCTAGCAGTCAAACACAACCAGGTACGGGTTTAGTCCCTCAATCGTTGCCAGATACAACTCCCAATTCCATAACCCCCAATTCATCAAACACGCCGACAAACCAACCAACTGCATTTCCCGATTCATCACCAGATACATCAACCAGTCCGTCTACAACAACTCCTGCTTCATCTTCTAACACGGGTATAACTCCAGCAACGCCTGCTACTCCTTCGGGACTCACACCCAGTCAACCCCTGACTCCATCAACCTCACCCCTACCAGGAACGAGTTCTACCCCCACGACTTCACCTTTTGGAACCACTACGCCGACGACACAACCTTGAGGTCAGTTGTCAGTTATCAGTTATCAGTTATCAGTTATCAGGGAGCAGTGACCAACTACCAACTACCAACTACCCATTACCCATTACCACTCAATAAATATTTGGCTTACAATGGAAAGGTTGTGAAAAATTAAGTCTGTGTCGTCATGGCTGTTCCAAAGAAGAAAACATCTAAGTCTAAAAGAGATAAGCGCCGAGCTACTTGGAGAGGAAAAGCTGCAATAGAAGCACAAAAAGCCCTGTCGTTAGGTAAGTCTATTCTCAGCGGACGCTCTAAGTTTGTCTATCCCAATCCTGAAGAAGAGGAAGAAGATACTGAATCCTAGTTGTGGTGCGCTTAGGCATCTATCGCTCATGGATCTGCCTAGAAGTGTTGTAAGAGATCGGTGAGTTGCGCTAAAGATCTAAGTAAAGGTTTTTTAACCTTTGAATGCAACAATAACCTATACGTCTACACCGCATGGTAGGAAAATTTTTTCAGAAACCAGGAGCAGAACAAAGCGATCGCGTCCCTCCTGGTCAATACTTAACCAAGGGGTTTCCCGTACTAACCTATGGTGATACTCCTCGGGTTAATCGAGAACAATGGCAATTTAAGGTTTGGGGTCTGGCACAATCAAAGACTCTGACTTGGGAAGATTTTATGGCGCTACCGCAGCATGATTTTACTGCGGATTTTCATTGCGTCACTCGCTGGTCTAAATTGGATGTCAAATGGACTGGCGTGAAGGTGACAGACTTCATGCAACTGATTGAAATCGATCCTAAAGCCGCTTATGTCATGGAACATTGTTATGGCGGCTACACGACAAATATTCCTTTAGAAGACTTTCTGCGGGAAGAAAACTTTTTTGCCCACACTGTATTTGACGAACCTCTTCCTGCCGAACATGGTGGACCAATGCGGTTAGTCGTACCTCACCTTTATGCTTGGAAAAGCGCCAAGTGGATCAATGGTCTAGAGTTTTTAGAACAAGATGAATTAGGCTTCTGGGAACGGAACGGCTATCATCGTCGAGGCGAACCTTGGGCAGAGGAGCGCTACAGCGGCGGGTTTTAGGTTTCAATGCTAACCAGCTAGAAAAAAACTTGTATATTCTGGTGGGCATTGCCCACCCTAATTCTTTGCATGAGCGTGGCAACAAGCGCCTTACTGACAAAGCATTTGCTGAAGTAGCAATTGAAGCGAATGTTACTTCAATCGCGCCGTTCTTGGTAGTCATCAGAAGATTTGGGATCTAATTCCCAACGGCGATCGTCGCGGTCTTCTAGAATATCTTGAGTGCGTAAAAAACTGCGATCGTCCATTTCCAGACCAACAGCTGCTTCAATCTCTTCAGTTACATCTTGGTCGGGAGTAGCAACAGTACCACCTACAGCCTCATCTCCTTCTTCTGCTGCTGTTTGCCACGATGCATCGACATCTCCGCCAGTCAATTCTGGACTAGTATTAGTGTATTCTCCTGCTTCTCTACCAGCGTTCGTCCTTGGGTCATCGTGAACGCCAGTACCAAAAGATTCAGTAATTTCTTCGGATAAGTCTTGAAGATTTTTATCGTTGCGATCGCCCATAAGTTCAGAGTCATTTAGTTGTTGGTTGATGGTTGTTGGCAACTATTCGTTGGTCACTGATAGCTCCACTTCAAGATAGCGTTTTATATCAAATTGCACCTATTCCCAGAGTTATATCCCCAGAAAAGAACATAATCCATACCCTTTGGAGGAAGAGGATTTGGGGTACGGCTGCATAGGCTTGGTACTGGAGCAAAGAAGTTTTACTGAGTTTGAGGACATACAGAGTGAAGTACGACGAGTTCATCAAACACGTTCAGACAGTGGCACAGATGGATTCCCGTGAAGATGCACAACGGGCGACACAAGCAACTCTAGAAACTATTAGAGAAAGGATTGTCGGTAACGAAGCCAAAGATTTAGCTTCGCAATTACCGCAACAATTCAGTGAATATTTGCGTGGAAGAGAGGGTGAAGACGGTCAGCCTTTCTCAATGGAAGAATTTCTACAGCGCGTCAGTGCCAAAGAACAAGTAGAGCCAACTGTCGCAGCTAACCACGTTCGGGCTGTATTTGCAGTGTTGCAGAATGCAGTGACACCTGGAGAATTCACCGATTTCAAAGCTAACTTTTCGGACGATTATATCGACTTATTCGCCACAGGATCGAATCTAGGAGCGTTTGCTGCTTCGTAGCGATCGCTGTTTTCGGCTTTCAATAAAACTTACAAAGTAGGAGAGATATTTATGACACAAGCTAACGGTAATCTCGGAAAAAAAAGAGTTGCCATTCTGATTGAGAATGGTGTGGAAGATGCGGAATTCAAAATTCCTTATGAAGCCTTGAAAATGGCGGGAATTGAAACTGTAGTTCTCGGTTCTCGAACCAACGAAACATATAAAGGTAAGCAAGGTAAAGTTTCGCAATCGGCAGACGGCACGACAACTGAAGCAATGGCATCAGAGTTTGATGCCGTGGTTATTCCTGGTGGGATGGCTCCCGACAAAATGCGTGTCAACCCCAACACCGTGCGCTTCGTTCAAGAGGCAATGCAACAAGGGAAATTAGTTGCTGCTGTCTGTCATGGACCCCAAGTTTTAATTGAAGGCGATTTGCTAAAAGGCAAGCAAGCCACAGGATTTATTGCCGTGCGCAAGGACATGATCAATGCGGGTGCAAACTACGTCGATGAGCCACTGGTAATTGATGGTAATTTAATCACTTCCCGTCAGCCCGGAGACTTAGCAATTTTCACCACAGCTATCCTCAGCCGTCTAGGTTACGGTGGCAAAGAAGCTGCTTTACCAGATGTGCGAGATGTCAATGCAGAATGGTGGAAACTAGCTGATGCTTGGGGTGGTTCTACTAAAGGAGAAATTGTCAAAGGGCTAAATACTGCTTTAGCTGGTGAAAAGTACGCTCAAGAGGCGTTTGGGCAGTATATAGAGAAAGCATCTGACCCTCAATTTAAGGCATTGTTGCTAGAGATTGTTGCTAATAAGCAGCAACACATCGAGCGGCTAGAAGCAAGACTGTCAGCTTTAGGCGAGAAACCATCACTGACGGCAAATGTGGCTGATAAGTATGCCAAAGTGAAAACTGCTTTACAAGGTAGCGACGATCGCAATCTAATGCGACGGGCTTTAGGAGATATTCAGACAGGTGTGGTAGATGCGCACAATCTGTTTGTTCAATTTACAGATCCCGTATCAACAGCCTTATTTAAGCAGATCGAGCAAGATGGAGCGCTGTACGAACGCCATATGGCAGAACTCTATCGCTTGCGTGTAGGAACGACACAGCCTGGGAAGCCGACAACTGGGGCGGCGGTAACTATGTAGGAAGATCCCCCAACCCCCCTTAAAAAGGGGGCTAAGAGATCCCTGCAATCTCCACTTTTAAGAGGGGAGATCTATTCAGACAAGGGAGACAGAGAAGGTGGCTTCGACGGTAGAGAATCAGCAAGGACAGGGAGATAGTAACGAAATCGGGCGCTGGGCATCACTGATTGGTGGTGGTGCAATGGTACTGATGGGGTTACAACAGCGATCGCTACGGGGTGCTTTGTTGGCGATCGCAGGTGGTGGATTGGCATATAAAGCAGCAACGGAAAAGGGCGATATGCAACAAGCATTGGGTTTAAACCAAGCAATTAAGGTAGAAAAGACGGTAACGATAAATAAGCCTGCTGATGAGCTGTATCGTTACTGGCATGATTTCAAATATCTGCCAACTTTTATGAAACATCTCAAGTCAGTAGAGGTGTACGACAACAAGCGATCGCATTGGGTAGCAAATGCACCTTTAGGTGCAAGTGTTGAATGGGATGCAGAAATTATTGAAGACCGCGAAAACGAATTTATTTCCTGGACTTCGGTAGAAGGGGCAGATGTAGACAATTCTGGTTTTGTCAGATTTAAGCCAGCACCAGGAAATCGCGGTACGGAAGTAAAAGTAGTCATTGAATACGCGCCACCAGGCGGAGTCTTAGCATCGGCGATCGCCAAACTCTTTGGTGAGGAACCGGAACAACAAATTGGTGACGACCTGCGCCGCTTCAAAATGCTTATGGAAGCAGGTGAAATTGCTACCACTGAAGGACAACCAAAAGGCGGTTGATAGTCAACCATCAACCATCAGCTATCAACCAACAACCAACAACTAAAAGTTAAGTATGAAAGCAGTTTGCTGGCACGGCGCAAATGATGTGCGGGTGGAATCCGTACCCGATCCGAAAATTCTTAATCCTCGCGATGTGATTTTAAAGATTACCTCTACTGCAATTTGCGGTTCTGACTTGCACATTTACGGCGGCTACATTCCCACCGTGCAACCAGGTGACATTATCGGTCACGAATTTATGGGGGAAGTGGTCGAAGTTGGTAGAGGAATTAACAACTTAAAAGTCGGCGATCGCGTCGTCGTTCCTTCTACAATCGGTTGTGGTGGTTGCTATTATTGCCAACACGATATGTGGTCGCTGTGCGATAACTCTAACCCTAACGGTTGGGTTGAAGAGAAGTTGTTTGGCAATATCACCTCAGCGATTTATGGATACTCCCATGCTTTCGGTGGATATGCTGGGGCGCAAGCAGAGTACGTGCGCGTCCCATTTGCCGATGTAGATGTGGTCAAAGTCCCTAAGGACATACCAGACGAAAAGTTACTATTTATCTCCGATGCCATTCCTACAGGTTACATGGGAGCTGAGTTATGTGACATTCAACCTGGGGATACAGTAGCAGTGTGGGGCTGCGGTGCAGTCGGGCAATTTGCCATGATTAGCGCCTACATGATGGGTGCAGAAAAAGTGATTGCGATCGATCGCTTCCCCGAACGCTTAGAATTAGCCAAAAATTTCGCTAAAGCAGAAGTAATTAACTACGAAGAAGTAGATGCAGGCGAAGCTTTGAGAGAAATGACGGGGGGTATGGGTCCCGACGCTTGTATTGATGCTGTAGGCTTGGAAGCGCACGGAGTTGGCTTTGAAGACTTTTACGACCAGACTAAGCAGAAATTAAAGCTAGAAACCGACCGTCCGCATGTTTTGCGACAAATGATTCTATCTTGTCGTAAAGGTGGAACTCTTTCAATTATGGGTGTTTACGGTGGCTTTGTAGATAAGATGCCTTTTGGTGCAGCTTTTAATAAAGCTTTAACTTTTAGAATGGGACAAATGCACGGACAAAAATATATGCATTTGTTGCTCAAGATGATTCTGGAAGAGAAATTCGATCCCTCCCGCGTGGTCACGCATCAATTACCGCTAGAACAAGCTGCCCACGGCTACGACATTTTCCAACAAAAGAAAGACAACTGTATCAAAGTTGTACTGAAACCGTAGATGGGTAATTGGTAATTATAATTAACACTTGAAAAGTAAAAGTAGAGGATGACAATGAAGAAATTAATTTCCCTTTTTCGTCAGGTAATAATTGTTTTTTTGGTAGGGTTGACTGTTTCTATACTGCAATTTGGCTATAACAGTAATTTGTCTGCTAGAGCTGAAACAGTAACACCTGAAGCTAGAGCATATCAAGCAAAGCAGCCTGGAACTGAAATGAATCGAGGAAATCCGCTTGAAAAGGCTAAGGAAAGCATCAAAGAAACTGCTGAAAATGTTCGAGAAAAGCTCAATTTAGATGAGCCACTCGATCCTGGTACGAAAGAAGTTTTGAATTCTGCTCAGAAAAACGTGGAAAAAACAGTTAAGCCCGTCACTGGAAAAGAGCAAGGTTCTTATCAGAAAAATACAAATTAAGTCGTAAGTCGTAAGTCGTAAGTAAGAAACGTATTACCAATTGACTTACGACTAATGACAAAGGACAAATAAAAAACTACTTCCTACTCACTCATTAATTATGAAAGCAGTTTGCTGGCATGGGGAAAAGAATGTCAAGGTAGATACAGTCCCCGATCCTAAAATTGCAAATCCCCGCGATGCAATTGTCAAAATTACGTCAACAGCAATCTGCGGTTCGGATTTGCACCTTTATAATGGCTTTATCCCCACTATGGAGAAAGGGGATATCCTCGGTCACGAATTTATGGGAGAAGTGGTTGAGGTTGGGAGTGCGGTTAAGAATGTAAAAGTAGGCGATCGCGTCGTCGTTCCTTTTACAATTTCTTGCGGTAACTGCTTTTTCTGCAATCGCGATCTGTGGTCGTTGTGCGATAATTCTAACCCCAACGGTTGGATGGCAGAGAAGCTGATGGGACATTCACCAGCTGGTCTATTTGGCTACTCTCATATCTTTGGCGGTTATGCTGGCGGACAAGCGGAGTACGCGCGAGTCCCATTTGCCGATGTCGGGTTATTTAAGATTCCTGATGGGCTGACAGACGAGCAAGTATTATTCTTAACCGATATCTTTCCCACTGGCTACATGGCAGCAGAGAATTGTCATATTAAGCCTGGTAATATCGTTGCTGTCTGGGGTTGTGGTCCGGTAGGACAGTTCGCGATTAAGAGTGCGTATATGCTGGGTGCGGAAAAAGTTATCGCGATCGATCGCATCCCCGAACGCTTGCAAATGGCTAAGGAACAGGGCAAAGCCGACGTACTTAACTACGAAGACGTGGATGTCGGGGAAGCGTTAAAAGAAATGACTGGCGGGCGCGGTCCCGATGCGGTAATTGATGCCGTAGGACTAGAGGCGCACGGTACTGATTTTATGAACTTGTTCGATAAAGCAAAACAAGTCGTGCGGTTGGAAACAGACCGACCCACAGCCTTACGTAATGCGATCGTTGCTTGCGGGAAAGCAGGTCATGTCTCGATCGCAGGGGCGTATGGTGGTTTCCTCGATAAAATCCCAATGGGTGCGGCAATGAACAAAGGTTTGACATTCAAGATGGGACAAACCCACGTCCATCGGTACTTAAAACCACTACTAGAACACATTCAAAACGGTGACATCGATCCAACGTTCATCATCACTCATACTCTTCCCTTAGAACAAGCACCCCACGCCTACGATATCTTCAAGCATAAAAAAGATAATTGTATCAAAGTTGTGTTGAAGCCTTGAAATTGGTAATAGGTAATTGGTAATGGGTAATTGGTAGTTGCGACTTGCCAATTACCAACCAGTAACTACCAAAGAAAAAACTATGTTTTGGCACAGCTTGCGACAAAAATTCTTCTGTCTGCTTTTATCGAGTTTATTGTTTCTTGCTTTTGTTCCTCCGGCTTATGCCTTACCGCAGGAAAAGACTGTGGGCAAGATTGAATCGGTAGCTTCGTTTAACGGTGCTATGCCGACCGGAGTAACAGTGTCTCAAAGAGGGAGAATTTTTGTTAACTTCCCTCGCTGGGGAGACAAAGTAGATTATACGGTAGCGGAGATAGTCAGGGGTAAAGCCGTAGCTTATCCCAACGCCAAATTCAATCGCCCTCAAAAAGACCAATCGAAGTCACTCGTTTCTGTTCAAAGTGTGGTTGTCGATCCTTTAGACCGTTTGTGGATCTTGGATACTGGCAGCATTCAATTTGCACCTACTGCTTATGGGGGACCGAAATTAATCGGGATAAATCTGAAACAAAATCGAATTTTTAAGACTATCTTGTTTCCCCAAGATGTAGCGCTACCGACTACCTATTTGAACGATATCCGCTTCGATTTACGGCGCGGTAAAGCAGGGATGGCTTTTATTACCGATTCTTCCGGTAACGGTGCTAATGCCATTATTGTTGTCGATTTAGATTCTGGTAAAAGTTGGCGGCGGCTGAACGACCATCCTTCTACGAAAGCAGAACCGAATTTTCTCCCAGTAGTGGAGGGACAACCGTTGATGAACCGTCCGCCAGACAAGCCACCTAGCCCAATTACAATTGGTGCGGATGGAATTGCAATCAGTGCCGATGGGAAACAGTTATTTTACTGTAATTTAGCTGGAAGAAGGTTATATAGTGTCAGCGTTGATGCTTTAGTCGATGAGAAATTAAGCGACAAAGAAGTAGCAGCGACCGTACAAGATTTGGGAGATAAAGGCGGTGCATCTGATGGCTTAGAGTCGGATGCTCAAAATCGAGTTTATCTGACCAACTACGAGCATAATGCAATTTTGCGGCGATCGCCTGATGGGATGTATGAAACTGTAGTTCACGATCCTCGCGTTTTATGGGCTGATACGCTGTCTGTCGCCAATGACGGCTACCTCTATTTCATTGCCAATCAACTTCACCGTCAGCCCCAGTTCCATCAGAAGAAAGATTTGCGCGAAAAACCATACAGTCTGTTTCGTACCCGCATTAATGCGAAACCAGTGCTGTTGCGATAACAATCTGTAGGGGCGCACAGCTGTGCGCCCCTACTAACAATTACAGGGCAAAAAAATATATGTTGAATGCAGTCAAAAATCTCCTCACGCGCAGGCAAATAATTGGTTCTGGGATGGGAATTTTGGGTGTAGGAGTGGCGGGAGTGGTAACGCGAAATTCACCTGCGATCGCCCAGCCCGCTTATAAACCAGCTAAAGAACCACCAATACCCGACGAAAAGAAACTCGGTTGGGCTGTTGTCGGGTTGGGTAAATTTGCTACGCAACAAATTATTCCTTCATTTTCGCAGTGCAAGCAGTCAAAATTAGTGGCGTTGGTGAGTGGCGATCGCGCTAAAGCTGAAAATTATGCGCGGCAATATAATGTCAATCCTAAAAATATTTACAATTACGAAAATTACGATTCCCTTCGGAATAATCCAGAAGTAGACATTATCTATATAGTTCTACCTAACGGTTTACACGCTGAATATACTATCCGTGGCGCACAAGCAGGAAAGCATATTTTATGTGAAAAGCCGATGGCAAATACGGTAGAAGAGTGTCAGGCGATGATTGCTGCTTGTAATCAAGCAAACCGCAAGTTGATGATAGCTTACCGCGCTCAATACGAACCTTTCAACTTAGAGGCGATCGCGATCGCGCAGAAAAAACAACTCGGTCAACTCAAGGCGATCGTCGCCGACCACGGGCGCAACCTCGACCCCAAAGACCCAGCGGATGTCTGGCGGATGAATAAGAAACTGGCTGGTGGTGGTTCGCTATTTGATATTGGGATCTACAGCTTACAGGCTGCGCGTTACATTACAGGCGAAGAACCTACAGAAGTCTGTGCTATGACCTATAGCACTCCCAACGATCCTCGCTTTAAGGAGGTAGAGGAGAACGTTAACTTCATTTTGCGTTTCCCTAGCGGCGTGCTAGCCAACTGTACTTCTAGTTATGGCTACTCCAGTACCAAACGCTTTCAGGTATTTGGTAGTAATGGTACGCTCGAACTCGACCCTGCTACAGATTACTATCGGCATCAATTAACTGTAAAACGAGAAAAGGTACAAGAAGAACGGCAGATTCAGGAACAAAACCAGTTTGCCCTAGAGATGGATCATCTTTCTGAATCGGTCATGCAAGATCGGCAACCGAAAACTCCTGGTGAAGAAGGCTTACAGGATGTGAGATTGATGTTAGCAATTTACGAAGCAGCACGGACAGGTCGCACGATATCAGTTGACAGTAGAGAGTGACTAGCGACTGGTGACTGGTGACTAGAAAAGATTCCAGCCACTAGCCACTAACCGATCGACTTTTCCAAATATCGAACTGTTAAATTTAAGCTAGAAAAGATTCCAGCCACTAGCCACCAGCCACTAGCCACTTATAACAACCAATTACCAATTAAGGATGATGCGCTAAAGCAGAAATCGAGATGGGATGGAAAAGAGCAGGCAGTGCAATCGCAAATTCTATGGGAGATGAAAATATGAGCGATACCAGTGTTAAAAAGGTAGATTCTAGTAGTTCCCCTCATGGTAAGCAGGGACAGAAGTATTTAGCTTCCGGTAAATCTCTTTCGATGCGTTTGTGGGAAAACGAACAACCAGCAGAAACTAAATCTCCCACGACAAGAGACTATGAAACCGTTGGCTATGTAATTAGCGGTAAGGCAGAGTTACATCTTGAAGGTCAAATGGTATTACTAGAACCTGGAGATTCTTGGGTTGTACCTAAAGGTGCATCTCATACTTATAAAATTTTGGAACCTTTTACTGCTGTCGAAGCTACTAGTCCTCCGTCACAGGTTCACGGAAGAGATGAATAAGATTTGTTAGTGAGGAATAAAGCTTTCAGCCGCTACTATTTAATAGCGGCTGCACTATTTGATAGAGCGTATCTTACAGTAGTTTCAGTTTATTTTCTTGAGTTCGCTGCCGTAAATTCTATTTGATCGCCAGATTGCTGTATCGGCAGATGAATTTTAACAATATCTTTAAAGCATAGCAGTCTTACTTAATATGTGAAATTGAAATTCAGATTGGATAGCACCCACTCTGCAAGGAAACTTTGTTCGATTAAAAATATTCTAGTTTTCAAAAAAGAATAGAGCAACTAAACCTAAATAATAATACCTATCTCTTTCAGTTGAATTCCGTCATTCTGTCTGTAGGTTGAGGAAAAAGAAGTGAGTCAGTAGTTACCTAGATAGGGTAATGCAACAAAATTCTAGCAACAAAATTTCGCCAGTCAAAATATAGATCGCACTACAACCGATCGCGTCGATCAGTAAAATTTTTTCAGGAGATCTTCATGTTTTACCACAAGAAGCAGCTACAGTATTTCACTCCACCAGCAAAACCCGATGCTGCCTATGCAAAAAAGCTTCAAGAACTAATTGGCGGTTCTTTTGGCGAAATGACCGTGATGATGCAGTACCTATTCCAAGGTTGGAACTGCCGGGGACCCGCTAAGTACCGCGATATGCTATTAGACATTGGAACTGAGGAAATCGGTCACGTTGAAATGCTAGCAACGATGGTTGCTCATTTGTTGGATAAAGCACCAGTCAATATGCAAGAAGATGGGGCAAAAGATCCAGTCGTTGGTGCGGTCATGGGTGGCGTTCGTCCGCGAGATGTGATTATGGCAGCGGCAATGAATCCTCAACACGCCACTGTTTCGGGTGGGGGGGCAATGCCAGCGGATAGCGTAGGTTTTCCTTGGAACGGACGCTTTATTGTTGCTAGTGGCAACTTGTTGGCAGACTTCCGCTCTAATCTTCACGCCGAATCTCAGGGTCTTTTACAGGCTGTACGGTTGTACGAAATGACAGACGACCCAGGTGTAAGAGACATGCTCAGTTTCAATATTGCCCGCGACACCATGCATCAAAACCAGTGGTTAGCGGCAATTGAAGATCTGAAAAGCGAAGGATTTGAGGAAACAGTTGTTCCCAAGATCGCGTATGAATATGGGAAGAAAGAGAACGCTTATCAGTTCTGGAATCACTCTGAGGGAGAAGAAAGCGCTCAAGGTCGTTGGGCGAAAGGTGCTTCAATCGACGGTAAAGGTCAGTTTGAGTATGTAGCAAATCCGCAGCCAATAGGACCAGAACCAAATCTTCCTCAACCCGATCCAAAACTTCACGGTACGATGAAATCACCTCAAGCTCAACAGATGCAGGAGGGTAGTGTTGTATCTAAGGCAGTCCAGGGTGTAGCTGATGCAGTTGAAGGTACGGCTAATACCATTAATAAAATTACTGGTGGAGACGGACAGTAAGCTAGTACGAGATAGCAGGGGAGAACGATGCTTGTAGCATTAGCTCGGGGCATTTTCTCGACTGTATAGCTGCCAATCAAAATAAATTAACATAGCAAAAGACGCGAAATTCCGCGTCTTTTGCTATTTAAGGCATGAATTAGCCTTAGTGAATTGGTGGTTGTGAAAAAATCGTCACAATTGAAGTAATAAGACTGTTGGGGATTGAAGTTAAATACAAGGAGAGTTGTTGGTGATGCGATCGCATTGCTTAATAACTCAGCCAAAGCTATATAACTTAATCTACGCAGTAGTTTATGACTCATTTTGGCATCCTCTGCCCCGCAGAAACCGGACATCTCAATACAGTGTTACCTTTGGGCTGTGAACTGCAATCGCGGGGTCATGAGGTAAGTTGGATTGGAATACTTGACGGTCAACCTAAAGTATTGTCGGCTGGGTTGAATTTTTTAGCGATCGCTGAGTCTGATTGTCCTCAGGGAACGATGGCACGATTATTTGCCGATTTAGGGAAACTGAATGGATTGACAGCACTGCGCCAGACTGGAAATGTACTGAAGCAATCAGCGAATTGGCTACTACGAGATGCCCCAGGAGTCATTAAAAAAGCTGGTGTAGAAGCATTAATAATTGACCAAGTGACCGCATCGCCAGGAGGGACTTTAGCGCAATTTCTCGATCTTCCCTATGTGAACGTGTGTAGTGCTTTAGTACTGAATTACGAAGACAGCATTCCCCCATGTTTCAGCACCTGGAGATATAATCCCACAGGATGGGCGCGTTTGCGCAATCGTGCAGGTTATGTTGTGATGAGCCGCGTCACACAGCCGATTCGGCAAGTAGTAAGCGAGTACCGCCAGCAGTGGCAGTTACCGCCTTACTCTAAATCTGACGAACTATACTCAAAACTAGCAATTATTAGCCAGCAACCTGCTCAGTTAGAATATTCCCGTAGTAATCTACCACCTTGGTTTCACTTTACCGGACCTTATCACAGTTCTAGTGGCAGAAAACCTGTTGATTTTCCGTTTGAAAAGTTAACCGGACAACCTTTGATTTATGCTTCAATGGGAACCCTACAAAATCGCTTGCAGTATGTATTCCGCTACATAGCAGAAGCTTGTCACGGATTGGACGCTCAATTAGTAATTTCTCTAGGGGATTCTGCCGAGCCAGAGTCGTTACATAACTTACCTGGAAATCCTTTAATTGTTAAATATGCACCTCAGTTAGATTTATTGAAAAAAGCGAGTTTAACAATTACTCATGCAGGGTTAAATACAACTTTAGAATCTTTAAGTAATGGCGTACCACTAGTAGCAATTCCAGTGACAAACGACCAACCAGGTGTAGCAGCGCGTATAGCTTGGACTGGAGTAGGAGAATTTGTCCCATTGTCTCGCTTGAGCGTGCCTAATTTAAGCGCAGCAGTCCAGAAAGTATTCACAGAAAATTCTTACAAACAAAATGCAATAAAACTGCAACAGGCAATTCAAACATCTGGTGGCGTGACTCGCGCTGCCGATATTATCGAACAAGCTATATCTACAGGTAAACCCGTCCTTGCTAATGTTAGTTGAAGCATAAAATTTCCCATTCAACAAAATTACACCGCGATCGGGAGAAATTTGATATGGCAGTTGCAAGTTTGGTAGACGAAATTATTAACGGGAAAGGTTACGTTGTGATTCCCGATCTCTTAAGTACAGCAGAAGCAGAATTAGCTCGCTCAACCGTCCTTAAATTATTGGAAGACGAGAGAGAACGGGGGCAGATATTAAGTGAAGGGCAGCGAGAAAGAGTATATGGTTTAGTTTACAAAGGTGACATTTTTGAATTAATGGTACAACACCCAATAGCAATTGAAATCGTCGAAGCTATTGTGGGTACAGACATGACACTTGGTGGTTTTTCTGCTCATATCCTTCATCCTGGCGCAACAAGCATGGGTATCCATGTAGATTATCCCTATTGGGCGATGCAGCCACCTTTCCCTACTTATCCAGCATTAGAAGTACAAGCAATTTGGATGGTTGAAGACTTTACAACGGAAAACGGTGCGCCAGTTTTTGCCCCTGGTAGTCAGAAGTTGGGGAACTTACCTAACTTCGAGCATTTTTCTAAAACGGCTGAAAAAATAACTGGAAAGGCTGGTTCGCTAGTTTTGTCTCACGGTCTTTGCTGGCACGATACCTCTGTTAACTCCACTCAAAAGCCCAGGGTATCAATTCTTGGCAATTACGCACCTAAGTTCGTGCGTCCACTGGAAGATCCGTTGCACGGCTTGCAACAAGAGGTTGTAGACCGTGCAACACCTAAACTTAAGCAACTACTGGGATACGAATTTAAGTCGGCACTCTTCAAAGATATCCAAAAACTTCGCACGCAAAGGTAATACAGACTAGTGCTATATAGCAAAAGAATCTTTACAGTTGAATAACGCGATCGTCTTATTACGCCTGTCAGCATTATTTTCTTCTACCTTCTGCTTTCTACCTCCTGCCTTCTTGCACTAAATCATTACTCAAACTGGTAGCAATGCCTGAATTTGTGCTGGCGTAAGTTCCTCAACATTGCCAAAAACGATCGCCGCACCCGCAGATTTGAGAGTTTCCGTATAATTGTGGCAGCGATCGCTGATAGCTTGAACGTGAGGAGGTAAGATACCCACCCCAATCCATTGACGTTGAGGTTGAAGTGCTGCGGCTTTGATGACGGTATACATATCCGCTACCGTATCTCCTGCATACAAAACTGGGGTTGTTGCTGGTAGCTGATGCTGGACTTCTAACTGATGCACGACAGCTAGCAATCCTGTCGGATCGGGTTTACCTGGTGCATCTTCCATTGCAATTAAGGCTGGAGATACTACACCAAGACGTTCTAAGACGTATTTCGCCTCGTCGCGAGTCGCACCACTGAAAAAACCCCAAGGAATACCAGCCGCACTCAATTGTTCGAGATACGTAGGTTGCACCAGCAATGTTTCATCGCAAATATAACCCGTCCAGTTTTGCGGGTCTGCACCTTGATAAAGAGATTGAAAATAGGCGACTAGAGTAGGATAGTCTAGATCGAGCTGCAATCGCCCCTTTCCCCGGGTCTCAAAGTAGCGATAAACTAACTCCTGGGATGCTTCCCAATCGTTATTCCAAATTCCTTCCGACTTCAAGCGGTCAATATCTGCCTGGGTAGGACGATAAGCACCTGCCGTAAAATACTCTACAGTATCCGCGATCGCCCGTCGATAGGAAGCGCTCACATCGCGCACGACACCATCAATATCAAATACTGCGATCGCCCTAGTTTGCTGAGTCAATTTATCGTTACCTCCTGCAAAAAGAAGTCAAAAGTTGTAGGGACGGGTTCACTGAAAATATTTGCCCTAGTCAAAATTGTTTGATAAACCCGCCCGTACAGAAGTTAAAAGTCAAAATGTCGGTGTTTGGTTGAGAGCGGCTTTTTATCTCTCGGTACTGAGTTAACCGAATGTAAGATACAAGATTCATTTTATTTAGATATTAAGGTATAGTAATAGATTGCACCTATTTGTAGTTTTGCTGAATCGGAACGAGCGGAGGTTGGATTGACAAAGTTTATCTTAAAAGTTTTGTGGTTAGAAGAAAACGTTGCTTTAGCAGTCGATCAGGTCGTGGGCAAAGGCACAAGCCCCTTAACCAAATACTTTTTCTGGCCTCGCAATGATGCTTGGGAGGAGTTGAAAAAGGAATTAGAATCAAAAAGCTGGATCACGGAGCAAGAGCGCGTGGAGTTACTCAATAAATCCACGGAAGTGATCAACTACTGGCAAGAGGAAGGCAGGCGGCGACCGCTAGGCGAAGCTCAGTCAAAATTTCCTGAAGTTACTTTTACAGGTAGCGCTTAAAGATAACTTGCGGTGTAACACATTTCTAAAAGCGATCGCCAAAACCGCCCTTACATGACCTAGCACGGTACAGTAGGGGCGGTTTTTAGCGTTCATCTGCGTTAATCTGTAGTTTATCTACGATTAAAATCATCTAAACCTCGATTAGCGATGAGCGTTGCAACCAATAGACAGAACCGATTTGACCGTCGATTGTGGAGAAAATTTTGGGCGATCGCCAAACCTTACTGGTTTTCCGAACGCAAGTGGAAAGCAAGAGGACTGTTACTGTTATTGCTCTTGCTGTCATTCGCCGTTAATGCCATTAATGTCAGCATTAGTTTTATTTTTAGAAATATCGATACATCCCTAGCAAGATTTCCTCAAACTAAGGATGCGTCAACTTTTTGGCAATTCATTTTTATTTATATTGGGCTATTGGCGATCGGCACTCCCATTGTTGTCATGTTTGCCTATCTTCGAGATAAATTAGGACTAGCTTGGCGAGAGTGGCTGACGAATCGTTTTCTGAATAAATACATGCAAAATCGAGCTTACTACCAGCTCAATTTTAACGGAAATATCGACAACCCAGACCAGCGAATTGCTGAGGATGTTAGAGCTTTTACCCGTACTAGCCTGACTTTTCTGCTATTAATTTTGACATCGGTTATCACATTAATTTCTTTCACTGCTGTTTTACTATCTATTTCCGTTTCTCTATCGATTTCTCTGCTAATCTATGCAATTTTAGGGACAATTATCACTGCTTGGATCGGTCAAAGGCTAATTAGTATTAACTTCGACCAGCTCAAAAAAGAAGCTGATTTTCGTTATGGATTAATTCACGTCCGCGATAACGCAGAATCAATTGCTTTTTATCAAGGTGAAGCAGAAGAATCTATTGGGTTGAGACAGCGTTTCCTGGAGGCGATTCGGAACTTCGATTTATTAATTAGCTGGCAGCGAAATCTTGGTTTTTTTACTATAGCAATCCTAGATAGCTTGTGGGAATAAGGAGAAGCCGATAAGCTAGAGAAACCTTTGTAGTTGCTCTCTCAATTC
>NZ_RSCK01000051.1:0-48002 GCF_003991895.1 Chroococcidiopsis cubana SAG 39.79 | reverse complement strand
GCCAAGGGTTTAGGTGGTGGTATCCCCATCGGCGCGATGATGTGCAAGCAGCATTGCGATGTGTTTGCACCAGGAGATCATGCCAGTACATTTGGCGGCAATCCATTTGCCTGTGCAGTCGCCTTGACGGTGTGCGAAACGCTCGCCAAAGAGAATTTATTAGAAAATGTCAGCGCCCGTGGCGAACAGCTCAGAACGGGCTTGCGGGCGCTGGCAGCCAAATATCCCGCCCTCATCACTGACGTGCGCGGTTGGGGTTTAATTCATGGGATGGAGTTAGCTGCCGACAGCGAAATTACCGCAGCGGATGTAGTTAAAGCGGCGATCGCTGAAGGTTTATTACTCGTGCCAGCCGGAGCAAAAGTGCTGCGCTTCGTACCACCCCTGATTGTTACCGAAACAGAAGTCAATCTTGCCCTACAAATATTGGAAAAGGCGATCGCAGCAGTGCAAGCATAAAGTAGGGTGGGCAACGCCCACCTCACAAAAACTATGCAGCCAAACCACTATGCCTCAACAAAGGCTCTGTACTCGGCTCTCGACCTCGGAAGGATTTAAACACATCCATTGGATGTTGGCTACCACCCAAAGCCAGCACGGTATTGCGAAATCGTTTCCCCGTCTCAGTCAGTGCCTGGGGATTATCTAATCCAGCTTCTTCAAATGCACCGAAGGCATCAGCACTGAGGACTTCTGCCCATTTATAGCTGTAGTATCCCGCAGCGTATCCGCCAGCAAAAATATGTCCAAAAGAACACAAAAAGGCATCTTCTGGTAATGGTGGTAATACGGTTGTCGTCTTGGCGATGCGCTGGCGTACGTCACTGGCTGTCTCCGTACCACCAGGCTGATAGCGATGGTGCAGTTCCAAATCGACTAAACCGAAGTGCAACTGTCGTAGCATTGCACTGCCACTCATATAATTGCGGGCAGCAATGAGTTTTTGGTAGTAATGTTCTGGCAAAGTCTCGCCAGTTTCGTAATGCTTTGCCATTCCCATCAAGGTTTCTTGATGGTAGCACCAGTTTTCCATGAACTGGCTAGGTAACTCAACTGCATCCCATTCGACGTTATTAATCCCAGCTGCCCCTGCATCGTCTACTTTAGTCAACATGTGTTGCAACCCGTGACCAAACTCATGGAATAAAGTCTCCACTTCGTTGAAAGTCATCAAGCTGGGCTTGCCATCAACAGGAGGAGTTTGGTTGCATACCAAATAAGCTACAGGTTTACGAGTGGCAACTGTACCCTCGTGAGTTGTCATTTTTGCCCGACCAATACAATCATCCATCCACGCACCGCCTCGCTTTTCCGCTGGACGGCTGTAGGGGTCTAGATAAAAATAGGCGATTGCTTCTCCTGTTTCGTCAGCAATCTGAAAATATCTCACATCTTCATGCCAAACTGGTGCTTGACCGTCCGCAGCAGTAACAGTCACTCCAAATAGCTTGTTAACTAGAGTAAATAGCCCGTCCAAGACTTGGGGTAAGGGGAAGTAAGGGCGCAGTTCCTCTGCACTAAAAGCAAATTTTTCTTCTCGTTGGCGTTCTGCCCAAAATGCAATATCCCAATGCTGCAAGTTGCTGCCCTCTGGCGCTCCCTTAGACGCGGCAAAAGTTCTCAAGTCTTCTAAATCTTGCTTTGCAGCATCGTAACTAGCGCGTCGCAATTCCTCTGATAAAGTCTCTACTGCATCTACGCTGGGAGCCATTTTACTAGCTAGACTTAATTCTGCGTAGCTATTAAACCCAAGCAAATTGGCTTTTTCGCGTCGTAGTTGTAAAATCTTTTCAATCAAAGGAGTATTATCTAAATCTCCAGAGGAAGCGCGACTAATAAATGCTCTATATAGTTTTTCTCGCAAATCCCGACGTTTGCCATGCTGCATGAAAGGCAAGTAACTAGGAAAATCCAGCGTCACGCGCCAAGGACCAATTTCCGGTGTTGCCTTTTCTTCCCCTGCGGCACGGGCGGCTTGAGCTGCTAGACTTAACCAACTAGGAGGTAAGCCTTCTACTTCATCTGGTGATGTCAATGTCAGGCTGAAAGCTTTGGTTGCGTCTAAAACGTTGTTAGAAAACTTGGTGGTAAGTTCAGCTAACTCTAATTGAATCGCATTAAAGCGATCGCGTTGCTCTCCTGCTAGACCTACGCCCGACAGCTCGGCATCTCGAATTGCTGCTTCCACAATCCGTTTTTGAGCATCTACTAAGGTATTCCAAGTTTCGCTAGCTCGTAATGCTTTAAAAGCTGCGTAAAGCGGCTGACTTTGACTAAATTTGTTATAAAACTCTACGACTTGTGGCTGTACAGTTTCGTAAGCTGTCCGCAGTTCCGGGCTATTCTTTACGCCCATCAAATGCCCGACAATACCCCAACTCCAGCGCAAGCGCTCTGACAAGCGATCTATAGGTTCTACCAACCCACTCCAGGTTGGCGTGACGTTTGCTGCTAAATTCGCTAGTTCTGATTCTAGTTCCGCCAGCAGTTGTGTCATGGCTGAAACCACATGCTCTGGCTGAATATCTGCAAATGGTGGCAATCCCTGACCTTTTAATAATGGATTGTCAACTGTAGCGATCGCACTCATAAGCGGTTCTACTTTGTATTAGTGTTACCTCCATTATCGTTAACACCTACAACTACCGCCGAGTGTTGAATGCCGTAAGCTGACATTGCTCGTCGGCTATGAGTCACTAGTGAAAATACCAAGAATGACGAATGACAAATGACTCACCTAAACAATTTCTACATTCCTGACTAATAGCAGTTGATCCACGTCTAACATGAATATTGTCAGTGGTGGTTCTGTTGCTGGAATCACGGCTACGTGAGTTGCAAAGCCGAATATATCGGCATTGCGGTAAGATTCTGGCAAAATGCGCACGCAAGACAAGGGTACGTCCATCAAAGTAGGAACTTGAGCAACGGGAATGGCATAAAGTTCTCTTTGTCTGTCTTGGACGAGCATCAAATAACCCCGCTTTGCTGGATCGAGATTGCCGCTAGACTGAAATAATCGCCGCTGGAGATCGACCACCGTGACTTCGCGATCGCTCAGATGAATCAATCCGACTCCATGTTGCCCGCTACCATAAACTACTGTCTGTGGCAGTACTTTTACAATGCTATTAATATGCAAAGCTAAGTTAAACTCGCCCATTTGAAACATCACGATTTTTATGGACGTAGCTGTTTCTTGAGCAATCTGTCCTGTAGCTTGAATTTTCGATCTAACTAGAGCGCTTGCCATATCAGTTATCAGTTATCTAGTTAACAGGGAGTAGGAAGTAGGGAGCAGGGAGCAGTTATCAGTGACCAATGACCAATGACCAATGACCAATGACTAAGGAGCAACACCTTCTGCCAGGAGTTCTTTAACGGCTGCTAAGAATTCTTGCTCGATGTACGGTTTGGTGAAGTAGTGTTTAGCGCCTAAATGTTTAGCTAGCTGTTGGTGTTTTTCACTACTACGAGAAGTGAGCATCACCACAGGAATTTTTGAGAGTTGTGGGTCTTGCCTACGATGGCTGAGGAACTCGAAGCCATTCATGTTTGGCATTTCCACGTCGGAAATTACAAGTTGGATAATGTGTAGATTTTGTTGTAGTTGGTTGATTGCCTCTCGACCGTCTCTAGCTTGTAAAACGCGATAATCAGCTTTTTGGAGAGTCAGCGCCAAAGTCTGCCTTACGGTAATTGAGTCATCTACCACCAGAACAGTTGGAGTCACAGTTTTAACTGGGGGAGCTGATGGAGTAGAAGTACTATCATCTGGCAGTTCCGCAACAGGCAAGCTGGGTAATGCGGAAACGTCACCAACACGCCGTCCGTCGCCAAAGAAGGATTGCAACAGCCCAGATACGTCAACGACTGGGATCAAACAACCATTACCCAAAATCGTACAGCCATAAATATATATTGGTGGCGCGATCGCGGGACTGAAAGGTTTAATGACGAGTTCTTGCTCGGTTACCAAGCGATCGACTTCAATAGCAATCAGCTGGTCGTCTTGTTCTAACAACAGAATCGGTGCTGCCCAGTCATCAGGGGTAGGCACAGTTGCCAAACTTTGATTTTGTTGAGTTTCCGGTAACGGGCAAGAATATTGCAGAAGTTGGGATAGGTGATAGGCAGGGACAATATGACCTTGCCAATGCAAAAATCTCTTGCCGCTACTGACTCTCACCTGATCGGGTTGGGGAATTAAAATTTCAGCAATACTGTCAGAAGGTAGCGCCAGAGCAGTGGAACCAACAAAGCAAACGAGTAGTTTGGCGATCGATAATGTCAGTGGAATGCGTAAGGTAAAAGCAGTGCCGCGCCCTGGTTCAGAGTTAAGCGTCACGCTACCTTTAAGCGATCGCAATTGGTCGCGTACCACATCCAGTCCTACACCTCGACCGGACAGCTGGCTGACTTGACTTGCTGTAGAAAATCCTGGTTCAAATAGCAATTCTAACAACCGCGATGGCTCGGCAACGGCTGCTTGTTCTGGAGTTAATAACCCCATGTCTATTCCTTTTGCTCGAATCCGGTCTAGGTTAACACCCCGCCCATCGTCTCGCACTTCAATCATCGTCTGGCTACCTTGGTGATAGGCACGAATTTCAATCGTCCCTTGCTCTGGTTTGCCCCGTTGTTGTCGATCTTCTGGCATTTCAATCCCGTGATCGAAAGCGTTGCGAACTAGGTGTACTAACGGATCGTTGAGTTTTTCTAGCACGGCTCGGTCTACTAAAACCCCCGTTCCGTTTAACTTGAGTTCTACTGGTTTGTTGTACGAATTAGACAAGTCGCGCAACATGCGTGGGAAACGGTTGAGAACTTCACTCAAAGGCAACATCCTCGCCCACATCAAGTCATCCCGCAAATGACTCAGCATTTGGCGTTGTCTTTCTAGCGTTTGACTAGATTGTCCTGCCAGTAACACCACGTCACCCACAGTTTCTTCCAATTGCATGATTTCTTCTAGAGTGGTTTGTACCAGGGAGTGTAACTCGCCATAGTTATCCATCTCCAAAGAATCAAAGCTTGTTTGTCCGAATGAGGCAAGTCCTGTAGGTGCGATTGCAGTGATATTTCCAGAATTAGATTTTCCTACGGCACTACTGGATAACCCTCTATAGCTCTGAGGAGCGACTAACATCTGGTCGGCAAAATCTCGCAAGTTATGAGCGATTTGTCTGAATTTAGCAAAACGACGCAGTAAAGCAACGATAATTGCTTGCATTTGATCGTTTTGCAGTGCCAGACTGTTGCGGTTAATTGCCAATTCACCAACTAAGTTGTTCATTCGTTCCAGTCGCTCTAGGTCAACGCGCACTGAAAGCTGAGATAGCTGAGGAGTAGCAGCCTTATTACCAGCTTTACTTGTTTCTGGTGCTTGGCGTGCTACCCCAGAAATTTTAAGCGGAGCTGGATTGCTAGGGGCGATCGCGGTAGTCTTTTCTACAACTGTCGGTACCTTGGGTGTGGTTGGTACTATAGAAGCCGATCGCCCAGTCGGTAGGGCAAGATCTTCTAGTGGTGGTAGATTGCCAAATATCTGCTCGACTGATTGAATTGCGTCTGATGGATTTTCCTGAGCGCTGCGATCGGTGGCTTTTTGCTCAGAAGCAGCAACGACAGCAGGCGTAGCTGGCTCTTCTGCTAATTTCAAGTCACCAAAAATATCATCTAGCGATGGAATAGAGGCGCTATCTGCTTGAGGTGCGGCGCTTGGCGAAGCATCTGCGATCGTGCTGTCTTGACCGATACTACCGAAAATATCGTCCAGATTGGGAAGCGCTGTAATTTCGGGCGTAGTTGCAGGGGTAGCAATCGGTGTTGCGGGGACATCAGTTTCTACTAACGTACCAAATACATTCTCTAAAGATGTTTGTGCAGTTGGAACTGCCGTCAAATCGCCGATTGCATTTAATGCGCCAAATATATCTTCAACCGTTGAGTCAGGAATTGCTGGCAATGGCATAGATGCCAAATCTACCTCTGCCAAAGCGCCAAAAACATCGTCCACTGGCATGTTGAAAACGGCTGGGGCAGTTGCCTCTACTAGTGCTGCTAAAGCTGGGGAGAGATTGCCACCAGATGTGCGATCGCCTGCCATCACTGCTTGTCTACCTGTCTCAAAGTCAGCTAGAGCGAGTTGAGCAATCTGTAAAGCTTGCTCTGGATGAGCGTCGATTGCGGCGATTGCGGTAGAGGCGATCGCGCCGAATCCTGGCAGGTTTAACAACTCGGCAATACCTGCAAATACTTCTGCTTGCGCTCGTAATTCTCCCGCAATTTCTTTACCTGTGGGATCGGTTATGACAGCCGAGAGTCGCTCGATTCCCTGGGCAACATCCACCTCAAAAATCGAGAGTGCAATATCTACCCCTAGATCGATAGAGCTAGGTAACTCCGCCGCTCCTTTCAAGAAATTTCCTATACTAGATTCGATCCGAGCAAACACTGGCTCTGCTGTTGCCATTGCCTGCTCGTTGTTGCACTGACCGTTTTCAATCTGCTCGATTAATGGTAAACGCAGACAGTCATAAGCTTCTAGTAACAAGCCTTCTACTTCGGCATTAATATCTAACTCTGGGTTGTGCAACCCTTTAAAGATATCTTCTAGGCTATGAGCTAGGGTTTTAATCGTGTCTAGACCAACACTCGCCGCCCCTCCCTTAATTGAGTGAGCAGCCCGCATCATGTTATGAATTTTGGCGGTGCTGCGTTCCGTTCTGAGCGTCAGCAATTCCTCTTCAATGAGCTGCAATAGCTCTGGAGCTTCTTGAATGAAGAATTGATAAGCCTGGTCGCGAATATCAGAGTCGATCGCCATACAGAATAGGGAGTAGGGAGTAGGGGAAGATAAGTGGCTAGTGGCTGGTGACTAGTGACTAGCCACTAGCCACCGATCGCTAACTCACTTTGAACTGACTGACACTGGCTTGCAGTTCTTGTGCTAGTGCTGAGAGTTCTCTAAAGGAGCTAGAAACTACGGTTGCTTCGTTGGAAGTGCGGTCTGAGATCGCCACTACATCTGTCATGGTGGCAGTCACTACTTCAGATGTTTGGGACTGCAACACCGCAGCAGAAGCGATCGCGGCTACGAGTTCGCCGATCTGTTGACTCGCTGTGGCAATTTGGTTCAAGCTTTGACGAGTTTCATCGACTAACTTGGTTCCAGAAACAACTTGTTCTGTGCCAGCTTCCATTGCTGCTACCACTTCGTTTGTCTCTGCCTGAATGTTGGCAATCAAACTTTCAATTTCTGCGGTTGCTTCTGCTGATTGCCGCGCCAAGACGCGCACTTCATCAGCTAGTACGGCGAATCCTCGTCCTTCTTCTCCAGCACGGGCAGCTTCAATAGAAGCTTTTAATGCTAATAAGTTGGTTTGAGCGGCAAATCTACCAATTAAGTTCACGACTTTAGAAATCTTTTGAGAGGATTCACCCAACTGCTTCACTTTTTTCGAGGTTGTCGTCACTGTGTCCCGAATTGCCATCATTCCTTCCACTGTTCGGTTCATCGTCGTACCTCCTACTGCTACCGTTTCGGTTGCTTGTTGTACGACTGCTTCTGCTTGGGAAGCACTTGCTGCTACAGCACGAATTGAGTCGGACATCTGTTGAATTCGCTCTAGTGCGGCAGTAATGACCTCGGTTTGCCGCAGCGCTTCTTGAGACAGTTCGCTCACAGATCGTTCGCTGCTAGTTGTTGTGCTGGCTACTTGTCGAGCGGCAGTTTGTACTTGCGTCACGATTTTTCGCAAGCTGTTGATTGTGGCATTGTAAGAGTCGGCGATCGTGCCGATTTCATCTTCGGTGACGTTAGCGCGTACTGTTAAGTCGCCGCGACTAACTGGATCGACTTGCATCAACAGTTCTAAAGCACGTTGCTGCATGAACTCTCTAGCGTTCTTTTGCTGCTCTAACAGAGATGCGCGATCGAGAGCGTAGCCAATTTGCGTTGCTAATTGCCGGAAAAAGTCCATTTCTTGCTGCTGCCAAACACGCGCACCCGAACATTGATGAGCAATTAATAAACCAAATAACCGATCGCCCTGCACGACTGGCGCGACCAAATTTGCTTTGACGCTAAATTGTTCGAGTTGTTTGCGATAACAAGCAGTCACTCTCGGTTCCTTGTATATATCGCTAATGCTCGTGACTTGTCCCTTCTTGTAGCGTTCTACCTGACCTTTCTTCAAGCAGGGATCTTCAATCTCAGCTCCCATTGCTACTGGAAAACCATTAGCCACCGACTCAGCTATAATTGTCCCCTTCCAGTTAGTCGGGTCTAAACCGTAAACCACCACTCGGTCTGTGGCGATCGCTTGCCGGATATTATCAGTAGCAACATTCAGTACATCTTGTAGGTTGCTGATTTGAGCAATTTTGAGCGTGATATCTTTTAGTAGCTCGCCGCGCTTAGCTTCGTCTTGTTGTTCTTGTAATAGATCGATCCGGTGCAAAGATGACCCTAATTGTAATCCTAAGCGCTCTAGAAAATTAATTTCTGCTTGCTCCCAAAGATACGCTTTTGAGCAATATTGAGCAAATACTAAACCAAAAAGCTCGTCGTTTTTAATAATTGGTGCAACTAAATTTGCTTTAATTTTCAATCTTTCAAGTAATTGAATGTGGCAATCAGTTAAGCCTGCTCGATAAATATCGTCGATCGCCCTCACCCGACCTTTCTTGTATTCTTCAGCTTTTTTTGCCTGCATACAAGTATCGGCAATCGTCGTGTTGAGGCAGGACGGTAAACCAGGAATGGCTGCCTCGGCAACAACTATTCCACTCCAATCAGGGTGGAAGCGATAGACTACTACTCGTTCTACTTGTAATGCATCGCGGGTGGCTTTGACTGTATGAGCTAACACGTCTTCAACTGTTTGAAAATCTCGTGTTTTTGCTGCCAAATCGCCAAAAAATTGAGCGTATTTTGCTTCTTGGCGACGAGCTTCCAGATTGGCTTCAATATTAGCCGCCATCTGATTCAATTCTTGCGAGAGAATGCCAATTTCATCGTGGCGATCGCTGGCTTCTTCCAGTCTCGTGCCAGTCTCTCCAATCCCAATTTGTTGTGCGAAACTTGCTAAACGTTTGAGCGGTCGAGAAAAAGAGCCTGCTACTGGAATTGCAACTAAACCAATTAATAGTAACATTCCCCCAGAAACGCCATAGGCGAAGAGTTGTTGTTCGCGAATGTGAGCTTCTATTTCATCTAAAGGTGTACCGACAAAAGCCATTCCAACAGGCTTGGCTTTGTCTGGATTCAAAATTTTTTCATGGTCGTACAGAGGACTGTATGCTGTAAGATACGTTTGCCCCAAGATATTTGTCTGACCGTTAAATTCCTGCCCCCGATCTAAGACTTGCTGTGCTACTTCTCTGGCAGCTCGCGTACCAATTGCTCTAGATTTACCGTCTGTATATGGGACAGTCGTTGTCACCCGCCAATCTTGAGCAAAGATTGTTGATAAGGAAACTTTTTCAAAGTCTTTAAAACTATCTACCTGCCCTGGTGCTTGATTGATTACAGAACCGACGATGACAGCACCTACAACTTTTTTACCTGCTAGAATTGGCTGTACTGTCATCCCTACCAATCCGATTTTCCCCGCATCAACGTTGTAAGTCCCATTGGGAGAGGGTTGTTTGCTTGGTGGTAAACCTGCTGTCGGTTGGGAACGAATACCAATATTCGCTTGCTTATCTTGCCCTAAGCGTTTGAGAACACTACTATTAATGAGTTCTAGACCGCTTAAAACTTTTCCTGTTTGCAAAGCGTGTTGGACGATCGGCACATCCCCTAAATTGATACCAGTTGGCAGAGAAACTTGGCGGTAGGGAGGATTGAGTTCTACTTTATCTACAGGTAAATTTAAATATTCTTCTGATAAGGTACGAATACTTTGAGCAATTGTTTTTCCGTCAGCACCTACAATGACACGGAGGTTTTTTTCTACAGAACCACTACCATCTGTGACGCTAAATTTGCCCAGAAAAGTATTGAGAAACTGGCGTTGAGCTGCTACCTGCTGCCGATCGCGCAGATCGATCTTCATTGCTTGTACGACTTCGGCGACCGTATTCGCTTCTGTAGCTGATTCCGTAACAACCCACGTAGCATAGTTAGATAAGAAACTAGCTTGAGCTTTTTGTAAAAATGTTTGAGCGTTCTGTATTTCTCTTTGTCGCGTCACAGCAGCATTTTTCTGCGTCACTACGACTATAGGCAGTGCCGCACTCAGCATTAACAATAGAGTTAGCTTGGTGCGAAAGCTAAAATTGTTCCACGGTTGACTGCGGCGCTGCTTGCCAACAGCAGATCCATTTGGCGATCGCGGTGGCTGCGAGAATGTTTTGACCTCAGAGTTTGAGACTTGGGGAGTTTGTTTGAGGCGAGAATTTAGCATAGCAGATACGTTTTCGAGGGAGTAGGGATAAGAGAGCTGAGGGGGCTGAGGGAGCTGAGGGGGCTGGGGAAGATAATATTGATACCTCTTCTCACTCACCACGCACCACTCACCACTCACCACTAACTAACTTTGAATTGACTGGCGCTAGTTTGTAGTTCTTGCGCTAGCGTTGAGAGTTCCTTAAATGCCGCAGATACTACAGTTGCTTCGTTGGAAGTGCGGTCGGCGATCGCGGCTACATCTGTCATTGTTGCCGTCACGACTTGCGATGTCTGAGATTGCAACGCCGCAGCAGAAGCGATCGCCGCTACGAGTTCGCTAATCTGTTGGCTTACTTCCGTAATCTTGAGCAGATTTTGCCGCGTTTCATGCACGAGTACAGTACCCGTCACCACTTGTTCCGTACCAGCTTCCATTGCTGCTACCACTTCATTTGTCTCTGTCTGAATATCCTTCACCAAGCTTTCAATTTCTGCGGTTGCTTCTGCCGATTGCCGTGCTAGGGTTCGTACTTCGTCAGCTACCACCGCAAATCCTCGTCCTTGTTCTCCCGCGTGAGCTGCCTCAATGGAAGCATTAAGTGCTAATAGGTTAGTTTGATCGGCAAATGTACCGATCAGGTTTACGACTTTGGAGATCTTCTGGGACGACTCACCCAATCGCTTCACTTTTTTCGAGGTTTCTGCTACTGTTTGTCGAATTGCCATCATCCCGTCCACAGTCCGGTTCATGGCTGTATCGCCTTCTGCTACCGTTTGAGTTGCTTGCTGCACTGCTGCTTCCGCTTGAGAGGCACTATTGGCTACAGCCAGAATTGAATCTGACATTTGCTGAATCCGCTCCAAAGCCGCAGTAACTGCTTCAGTTTGCCGCAGTGCTTCTTGAGATAGTTCGCCGACAGATCGCTCGTTACTCGTCGTTGTATGAGCTACTTGTTTGGCAGTGGTTTGTACTTGGGTCACGATTTTCCGCAAGCTGTTAATTGTCGCGTTGTAGGAGTCGGCGATCGTCCCGATTTCGTCTTCGGTGACGTTGGCGCGGATTGTCAGGTCGCCTCGGCTGACGGGATCGACTTCCATTAGGAGTTCTAAAGCGCGGCGCTGTAAGAATTCTCTGGCATTCTGTTGCTGTTCCAACAAAGAAGCGCGATCGAGCGCGAGTCCTATCTGGGTAGCGACCTGCGAGAACATGGCAATTTCTTCTTGTTGCCACTTGCGGGGTGCATCGCACTGGTGAGCGATCAGTAAACCCAAGAGTTCGCCACTACGAATTACGGGAGCAACCAAGTTTGCCTTGACTGCAAACTGTTGTAACTGAGCAATATGACAATCAGTTAAACCTGCATCGTAAATGTTTTCTGTGGCTTGTACCCGCCCTTGACGATAGCGTTCTACATAGCCTTTGGCAAAACAAGGGTCGTCAATATCTGCTCCTAAAGCTTTGGGGAAACCCTCGCCTACGGATTCAGCGATAACTCTGCCTTTCCATTGGTCGTTGAAACTATAAATAACAACGCGATCGCTATTCAGTGCTTGGCGCAGTTCTTGTACCGCAGTTGCCATAATTTCCTGCACGCCAAGTCCTTGAGTCAGCTTAATGGTGATATCTTTCACCATTGATGCTCGTTCTACCGCAGCTTGCTTTTGTTCTAGGAATGATAAGCGATTTAAGATAATTCCCAGCTGAGATGCTAGCTGTTTGAGGAAGTTAATTTCTTCTTGTTGCCATGTGTGGGTTTGTTCGCAGTGATGGGCAATTAATAAACCAAATAACTGGTCGTTTTTCAAGATTGGCGTAACTAAATTGGCTTTAATTTGTAATCGTTCCATTAAACGCAGGTGTTCTGGATGGAAACCCGCCGCCATGACGTTACTAGTAGGAACGACGCGACCGCGCCTGTATTCTTCCAATAGTTGTTCGCTAATACAAGCATCGTCAACATTGTTATCGAGAGCGCGCGGCAAGCCAGGTAACACTGATTCAGCCGCAATATAACCACTCCCATTGGGATTAAAGCGATAGACGACGACTCGATCCGCTTGTAAAAGTTCTCTGGCTCCTTGCACTGCTTGGCTGAAGACAGTTTCTAAATCTTCCGAACCACCATCGCGGGCAGAGGCAATTTCGGAGAGAAAGTTAGCTTGTTGAGTTTGAGTGGTTTGATTTTGGAGAAGTTGTTGTAACTGACTTGCCATCTGGTTGATGTTGGTTCCCAGTATTGCTAGTTCGTCTTCTCCCTCTACAGCAATGCGAGTATCTAACTCTCCCTGACCCAATTTCTCTACGGCATCTGCCGCATCTAAAATAGGACGAGTCACGCGGTTAACCATATAAGCAGCGATCGCGCTGACCAAAAATGCCACGATTGCCGTACCAACAGCAAAAGTTAACAATATCCCTTGTTGGGCAGCGAATGCTTGAGCTGACTCTCGAGCGATCGCAGTACTCCAACCTAAATCTGGGATTTCCTCTACTTTTGGTAAAGGAGCATATGTCAAAATGTGTTCTTCTTGGTGAGTGGCATGTATATCAGTTGTTGCTGCACTCAGATGCGCTACTTGCATTTGTTGCAATTTTGGAAAAACCAATTTAGCTTCTTTTCCTAGCTCGGCAGCATCTTGAGAACCCAAAATTTTTGCGTTAGCATCAATTACAAAAAATTCTTGTTCGCTCGTACCATATTTTTCTAGCAATTTGCTTACTGCTTCTGCGGGAATTTTAGCGCGCACCACACCAATAATTTGGTTAGTCTGAGAATCTCTCACAGGTGCGGCGACATTGAAACTTAATGTTCCTGCTGTTTTAGCGATCGCTGGTTGACTAATGACAGGGCGACCAGTTTTCAGCGCTTGCTGAAAGTATTCCGCATCTTTGTGATTGGCAATTGGTTTACCTTTAGATTGCACCACAGTATCGCCATTGAGATCGAACATAGCAATGCTGTTATACACTTTGTAAGCATTGATATATCGATCTAGTAAGTTCTGCTTTTCTTGGGGCGTTGTGATTGCTACTACTTTAGGATTTGCTAGGATGGGTAAATTTGCTAGCACTTGAATATCGCCATACCGCTCAATCATGAAACTTGATAGTTCTTTACTCAGAGCGTCGTTTCTTGATACCTGACTTTCCGTAACATCTTTATGTAATTGTTGATTGGTGAAGAAATAAGCAGTTGCCCCAATTACCATTACAGGAATCGTACTCAGGGCAACTGCTACTGCTGTGGCTTTGAACCTTAAACTGCGTCCTTTTTTGTGAGATTGGCGTGGTTGTTTGTTCGGCTCCAGATCGCTATGATTTTGACTAAAGTTTTGCCGACCTTCAATTTCAGACATTGGCTGCTCTTCAAATGCCGTATCGTCATGAAAAGGCTCGTTGTAGTTACCTTTATGAGTATTTTTAGCTGAGTTTGGTTGGGAAGGAGAGTTCATAGTTTAAGTCGTTAACTTAGAAATCAGTGGCGAGACGGAAACTTTCATCTGCAAGTTCGGTAATGATGCCAGATGAAATTAGCTCAAGCATTTCAACTAGCCTCGGTTTTTGACTGAGGCATTCCAGCGATGATGGAGTCGCCATCTAACACCACCAAGATTTCGCCATTCGGTTTGGGAAAATAACCACGCAAATACGGCACTAACTCAGGGGTGACAGCAGACGCGGGAGGAGATTGAATGTTATCGGGGTTGCACCATTCCATGTCTTCCACCTGATTCACTAATAATCCCAGCACTTTTTTACCTGTTTTGCGATCGCTTTGTCTTTCAGCAACCTGCTGAGTGCTGTGAATTACCACTGCTGTGTAACTAGAGCGACTAGTTCCTTGTTGGTATAGGGGAGCCTGTCCGATCTTGTGACCGAGATCGACAATCCACAAAATCTCGCCTCGCCAGTTATAAACACCCATGACCCAAGCGGGTAAGTGGGGAATAGGTACAATTTGAGCAGTGGGTACGGTCAGTACTTCTGCGATTTGGGCTAGTGGCAATATGGCAGTCGTATCTGGTGGCAAATGCAATCGCAAAAACTGCTGTTTTGAGCCAGCAGCTTCTTCTGCATTTGGATTTCCTGCTACTACACCCCTGGTTGTAAATTCCGATATCATGACCGCTCTCCTAGCAGTTCTTGGCTAGCAAATGTGCCAAGCAATCGTTATATTAATTCCAATCATTTCAACAGTTGCTTGACAGTTTGCAGTAGTTTTTCTTGATCGATAGGTTTGGTAATATAAGCATCTGCACCTTGCTTCATGCCCCAGAATTTGTCCATTTCGCTACCTTTTGTAGAACACATGACAACAGGAATCATGCTCGTTCCTGCTTCTGATTTGAGATCGCGACAAAGTTCAAAACCGCTCCGACCTGGTAGCACGACATCCAAAATAATTACGTCTGGTTTTTGACTGCTAATTTTAACTAAAGCTTCTTCTCCGCTGGTTGCTGTTTGAACGCTTAAACCGCCGCGTTGTAAGCAACTAGTGATGACTTGCATTTCTGTCATTGAGTCATCGACGACTAAAACTGTACTCATGGCTTCAACCTCTAGAACAAATGAAAATAAACTAGTATTTAGATCGATTACAAGCGATCGGATTTAAGGCAGTGCAAACGAGGACAGCTACATCATAATGAGTCATTTTAAAGATCTTCTACTAAAGAATTACTGTTAAGATGTTTAGACGTTACCGACAAAACTGTTTCTGCATCTACTGGCTTACTCAGAAAATCTGAAGCCCCGACAATTTTGGCACGAACTCGATCGATAATGCCATCATTACCAGTGAGGATAATAATGGGAGTGATACGGAAAGCAGAAACTTTACGTAACTGGCTGCAAATTTCATATCCATTGGTATTTGGCATGACTAAATCTAAAAAAATTAAGTCTGGTTTGCGGCTCAACAAACCAGCGATCGCGCGGAGAGAATCTTGAACGGCAAAAAATCTGTAGCCGTTGGCTGTCAAAATTTGTTCCATGCTTTGACAGACTAACGGGCTATCATCTACGCAAGCAATGAGCGGTCCTTTGCCAGAAGGTGTAGATGGCGGCGTTGTGGCTGGCGCTGCTGGAGCGACTGGCGGTGCTAAATCTGGAATATCAATCAGTTCGACTAAACCTGCTTGAATGTAAGGTAGCAAAGAACAAACGACATCTTTGGCATCCCGATTCATGACTACTGATAGATCTCGCAATGTCCGCTGTCCGTCTAGCAGTTTAGTTAGATTTTGATAAACAGCAGGCGATACTTGTTCCTGAAGCTGTTCTGGTTGGTTAATAACTGCGGCTTTATTTGGCGAGCGATCGGCAACTTTTGCTTTTTGCCAGAGCTGCCAAACTTGTTGTACTTCTGATAATAATTGCCCTGGATCGAGTAGTGCTAATTGTGGTAATGCAATGTTATCTGTCTTGCTCTGATATGTTACGTGCATAGCTTGAGTGATATCAAACATGACTTCAGAGACAATCGCCGCGATCGTTTTTCCTGCTTGCTCTCTGGTAATTTGCTGTTTCTCTATTCCTGCATTGAGCAAGTGGCATTCCCAGCAATTATCTGAGCTATTTAAAGCGTTAGAGAGAACGGCAGATAGCTTTAACTGTTGAATATCGACTTGCGGACAATGCGATTTTAAAGCTCTATACCAACGTCTAACGGTATGATTTCCCCCAGAGGCGTATAAAATTCTTCCTAGAAATAGATAAATAATCCACTCTTGTCCTACAGAGCTTTTTAGTAATAATTGCCCGCTGAACCTCTCTTGTTTTAAAGTATTAAGATGACTGACAAAATCATGGCTTGCTATCGGTTCTGTCATCATAAGATAATTTATTGACTTACAAAAATTTTGCGATCGTTGTCAAGTTCGGAATATCAATAGAAAATCGTAGTTTATTCAAAATGTAGTAATAATATGAAAAAACTTTCAAATTTAAAAAATAATGAGTAAATTTACTCTGTTGTTTGACTTTCTGTTAAGCTCAGATGTGAAAGCAAAAAAGAAAAACGATCGGTAATAAAGCTAATTAAACTCCCGTCATAATGTAGCCTCGATCATGACATTAGCTCAAAGTAGCAAGTAACCGTATGAATACTGAATTTATCGAGCCGAAATAGCATCACGTACGTGTTCTCATTAGCTTTTTAGCTGCATAAAAGGTATTGATCTAGTAATAGAAGTTCGCAAAGAGGAGTTTTTTTGTAGTTTGCCGATCGAACTCGTACTAGTCTCAGTTAAAGTTGCAAGTTGGCGATCGCGTCTCAAACCGCTGCTCAACAATGAAGGAGCAGCAACAGAGTTGCGATCGAACAACTATTCAGGTAGGGTGTGAGTAGAGCTATGAGGAGAGTGCTTTTGTGGCTGCGATCGCATGACAGCAGAAGCTTGAGAAACAGCGTGAGTGAGGGTTCGACGCTATTTAGCCGCGCCCGCAAGTCTGGAGCGTCGAATTAAACACTTCCAATCGTGCTATTTACAAGGTCAGAAAGTTTACAAACTTAGCTTTGGTTCGACAACTTCTTTACTAAGTTTTTATATACCATAAAGTATATTTACTGTGTCTTTACACTATATAAGCAATCAGCATACTACTATTGTTACGCAGATGGTTAATTTATACTTGTTTATAAAATTAGCAAAACAGTGACAAAGCAATCGATTGGAAAGACAAGAGGAAACCTGCAAAGTTTTGAGGTGCTTGCATGAAAGCAGTCATACTGGCTGGAGGGCTTGGGACTCGTCTGAGTGAGGAAACCACCGTCAAACCAAAGCCGATGGTGGAGATTGGTGGCAGACCGATCTTGTGGCACATTATGAAAATTTACTCTGCCTCTGGTATTAATGATTTTATTATCTGTTGCGGTTACAAAGGATACTTAATCAAGGAATACTTTGCTAACTATTTTTTGCATATGTCCGACGTAACGTTTGACATGCGTTTTAATCAAATGAACGTTCATTGTGGTTATGCCGAGCCTTGGCGAGTCACTCTAGTAGATACGGGTGACAAAACCATGACTGGTGGAAGACTCAAGCGCGTTAGAGAACATATTGGTAATGAAACTTTCTGCTTCACCTACGGCGACGGCGTAAGTAGCGTAAATATCAAAGAGATAGTCAAATTTCACAAAGAGCAAAATACTTTAGCAACTCTAACCGCCAGTCAACCACCGGGACGCTTTGGTGCAATTCATCTGGAAGGAGATCAGACCAAGATTACTAGCTTTCGAGAAAAACCAGATGGCGATGGAGCATGGGTCAATAGTGGTTTCTTTGTTCTAGAACCAGAAACGATTGACTTGATTGAAGATGATAATACAGTTTGGGAACAAGAACCATTACAAAAACTGGCGCAGATGGATGAACTATCAGCCTACAAGCACCCTGGTTTTTGGCAACCGATGGATACGCTGCGAGACAAACACCTGCTTGAAGAACTTTGGAATAGTGGCAGCGCTCCTTGGAAGGTATGGTAAGTAAGTCAAAAGTTAAGTAGGGGCGGGTTGATGTCTCAACTCTTAGGTGAACGATTGACCATCGAGCATTAAACTCGCCTTGACAAGTGTAATATTAGTCACTTCAATCGCATGAATAATAATCTCACGTATGATTTCGCGATCGTTGGTGGTGGGATAGTAGGGTTGGCTACAGCCATGACGCTAGGCGATTGCTATCCCGATGCCAAAATTCTAGTCTTAGAAAAAGAGAACGATTGGGCATCTCATCAAACTGGGAATAACAGCGGCGTTATCCACTCGGGCATTTACTACAAGCCAGGTAGCTTCAAAGCGAGATTCTGTCGAGAAGGCAGTCGCTCGATGGTAGAGTTCTGTCAGCAGCACGATATTCCTCATGAAGTTTGCGGCAAAGTCATTATTGCCACGACTACCGCGCAATTGCCATTACTAGATAATCTTTATGAAAGAGGTATAGCTAATGGCTTGGGCGTGAGAAAGTTGAGTGCGGCAGAAGTTGCGGAATACGAACCGCATGTCAGCTGTTTGGCAGGAATCCACGTCCCTACAACCGGAATTGTGGACTACAAAAAGGTTGCGCAGAAGTATGTCGAAATAATTCAAGCTCAGGGTGGAGAATTAAAGCTCGGTACTAAGGTAGAACGAATCCGACATACGAGCAACAGGACAGTGCTAGACACTAACTCTGGTAGCTTTGAGACAAAGTTTACGATCAATTGTGCCGGGCTGCAAAGCGATCGCATTGCCAAAAAGAGCGGAGTCGATCCCCAAGCCAAAATCGTACCTTTTCGTGGCGAATACTACGAACTCGTACCAGAAAAACGCTACTTAGTCAAAGGCTTGATCTACCCCGTACCCAATCCTGCTTTCCCCTTCTTGGGCGTACATTTTACCCGCATGATTGATGGCAGCGTTCACGCTGGACCTAATGCAGTCTTGAGTTTCAAGCGTGAAGGCTATCACAAAACAGATTTTGACTTCAAGGATTTGGCAGAAGTGCTAACCTATCCAGCTTTTTGGAAATTAGCTGCCAAACACGCCGATGAAGGAATTAAAGAGATCGTTCGTTCTTGGAGTAAAGCTGCCTTTGTCAGGAGTCTACAACAATTGATTCCAGAGGTGCGAGAACAAGATGTCGTGCCAACTCACGCGGGAGTAAGAGCGCAAGCACTCAAAGCTGATGGTAGTTTGGTGGATGACTTTTTACTCGTGCCAGGAAAAAATGCCATGCACGTTTGTAATGCCCCTTCCCCAGCCGCTACCTCTTCGCTAGAGATTGGGAAGGCAATTGTTGCCGCAATTTCCCAATCCCCCTCCCAGGCAAACACAGTCAAAGTATAGGAAGAATAATTATAAATGAAAGTATTAGTTACAGGTACGGAAGGATATTTAGGCTGTTTACTACCACCACTATTAATCAAACGAGGACATGAAGTTCTAGGAGTAGACACCGGATTCTACAAAGTTGGCTGGTTGTACAACGGGACTGAGACGACGGCTCAAACCTTAAATAAAGATATTCGCCACATTACTACAGAAGATTTGCAGGGTGTAGAGGCAATCGTTCACATGGCAGAATTGTCCAACGATCCTACCGGACAACTCGCACCCAATATTACTTATGACATTAACCACAAAGGTTCAGTACGGTTAGCAAATTTAGCTAAAGCTGCGGGGATTCGTCGTTTCGTGTACATGTCCTCTTGCAGCGTCTACGGTGTTGCCACCGAGGGAGATGTGACAGAGGCTTCTCCCGTGAATCCGCAAACTGCCTATGCCGAGTGTAAGGCTTTAGTAGAGCGGGATTTAACGGCAATGGCAGATGACAGCTTCTCGCCTACATTCATGAGAAATGCTACAGCATTTGGTGCTTCGCCACGGATGCGCTTTGATATCGTCCTGAACAATTTAGCTGGATTAGCATGGACGACAAAGGAAATTAAAATGACGAGTGACGGTACGCCTTGGCGACCTTTAGTACACGCACTAGATATATGTAAAGCGATTATTTGTGCCCTAGAAGCGCCGCGGGACATCGTTCATAATCAAATCTTCAACGTCGGAGATACGGCGCACAATTACCAGGTACGAGAAATCGCCGAAATTGTGGCAGAAGCTTTTCCTGGCTGTCAGGTGAGTTTCGGGGACAGTGGATCGGATAATCGCAGTTACCGAGTCAGTTTTGAGAAGATTAACTCTACCTTACCAGGGTTTAAGTGTGAGTGGGATGCACGGCGGGGAGCAAAACAGTTATTTGAGTTATTTAGTGGAATTCAAATGACTGCTGATGTATTTACTTCCAGAGGGTTTACTCGCTTGAAGCAATTGGAGTATTTATTGCAAACAGGACAGTTGGATAAAGATTTCTTTTGGAATCAACCAAAATAATCTTGTTTGCGCAAACTTCAGTTTCCACTCTTTGAGTGGAATTTATTTTGTAATTTAGTAGCTGAATCGTAGGAGAGATCGGATAGTGAGTAAAAAGTGTCGTTTTTGTGGCAACGAACTGCGATATACTTTTGCAGATTTAGGTATGTCACCTATAGCAAATGATAATTTAACTTCAGAACACTTGAATCGCGCCGAGAAGTTTTATCCACTTCATACATACGTCTGCGATCGCTGTCTTTTGGTACAGTTAGAAGAATTTGAATCTCCAGAACACATTTTTGGCGATGGTGACTATGCTTATTTTTCTTCCTATTCCGAGAGTTGGCTCAGACATGCTAAAGCTTACACTGAGTTAATGGTAGAAAGATTTAAATTTAATTCGGCTAGCCAAGTCGTTGAAATTGCTAGTAACGACGGTTACTTGCTGCAATATTTTCATCAAAAAGGTATCCCAGTTTTAGGAGTCGAACCAGCCGCAAACACTGCCAAAGCAGCAGCCGAAAAAGGAATTCCGACTTGGGTAAAATTCTTTGGCGTAAATACGGCTAAAGAAATGGTAGCAGAAGGAAAATCGGCAGACTTATTGTTAGGAAATAACGTTCTGGCTCACGTTCCCGATGTGAATGACTTTATCGGTGGCATGAAAATAGTCCTGAAGCCAAATGGCATCTTGACAATGGAATTTCCTCACTTACTGCAACTAATGCAGCAAAATCAGTTTGACACGATTTATCACGAACATTTTTCTTACTACTCATTCATTACAGTAGAGAAAATGTTTGCCGCGCATGGGATAACGTTATTTGATGTCGAAGAACTCTCGACGCATGGCGGTTCTTTACGAATTTACGGCAAGCATAGCGATGCAGTAGAGCCAGTAGTTAGCAACCGCGTCAAGCAACTGAAGGCAAAAGAAGCGGCTGCTGGGTTGGAAGATATTGAAACTTACTTGACATTTGGCGAACAAGTTAAGGCAACCAAGCGCAAGCTACTAAAATTTCTGATCGAAGCTAAATCTCAAGGAAAGAGAATCGCTGCCTACGGTGCGCCAGCTAAAGGCAATACCCTACTGAATTACTGCGGTGTGGGCAAGGACTTCATCGACTATACCGTAGATCGCAGTCCTTACAAACAAGGTTTATTCCTACCTGGAACTCATATTCCAATTCTGCATCCAGATAAAATCCGCGAAACACAGCCCGATTACGTGTTGATTTTACCCTGGAATTTGAAAGAAGAGATTATGACCCAGATGGCATATATTGCTGAATGGGGCGGACAGTTCGTCGTGCCGATTCCAGAAGTACAAGTTTATCCAGCGATTCAGCAACAGGTTTTGTCTACTATAGCTAGCTAATGCCACTATCAAGCCTATGCTTTTTACTGAAACGGCGCTCCAGGGAGCCTATATCATTGACATAGAGCCAAAAGAGGATAGTCGGGGTTTTTTTGCGCGGACTTTTTGCGATCGCGAATTTGCTGCGCTTGGCTTAGAAATTACTAACGTCCAGTGCAGCATTGCCTTCAATCATAAAAAAGGTACGTTGCGAGGAATGCATTACCAAGCGGCTCCAGCAACAGAGGCAAAGTTAGTTCGCTGCACTCAAGGAGCAATCTACGATTGTATTGTCGATTTGCGCCCCGATTCTCCCACATACTTATCTCATATCTGTGTGGAATTGACTGCCGATAATCATAGGGCGCTATACATTCCAGAAATGTTCGCTCATGGCTATCAAACTCTTGACGATAATACAGAGATAGCGTATCAGATGAATAAGTCTTATACGCCTGGATACGAGCGGGGGTTGCGCTACAACGATCCGATTTTGGATATTCAGTGGCGGCTACCAGTGAGCGAAATTTCTCGCAAAGATCTGGAATGGGATTTGCTAGAAACTGTTTTAATTAAATAGTCATCCTGTTGGAAGTGAGTCGTGAGTAGTGGGTACTGGCAATTGGCAATTGGTAGTTGGAAGTTGGTTAAGAGGTAAGGCGAGGCTGACAACTGATAACTGACTACTGATAACTATAAATGGCAACTTATAACTACAATCCACAGCAGGAAGTCATCGGGCTGTTACCAGCAGGGGGACAAGCAACCCGCATTTCTCCCTTGCCTTGTAGCAAGGAATTGTATCCGATTGGCTTTCGCTCTCAAGTAGATGGTAGCCTGCGTCCCAAAGTTGTATCTCATTACTTGCTGGAAAAGATGCAAACGGCAGGGATTCGGAAGGCTTTCTTTCTCCTACGCCCTGGAAAATGGGATATTCCTGCCTATTTTGGCGATGGCGACATCGTAGGTTTGGATTTAGGCTATCTGGTAGTCGGTTTACCCTTTGGCGTGCCATATACCCTCGATCGCGCGTATCCTTTTGTTAAAGATGCAGCGATCGCGATCGGGTTTCCCGATATTCTCTTTCAACCAGATGATACATACAAACGTTTGCTGACAAGGCTTTATGCTGGCAATGCAGATGTAGCAATCAACTTGCTACCCTTCGAGCATTCGCACAAAGGTGGTATGGTAGACTTCGACGAGCGAGGACGGGTACGACAAATTATTGAAAAACCCGCCCAAAGTGAATTGCAATACAGCTGGTGTGCGGCTGTCTGGAAACCAAGTTTTACAGAGTTTCTCCATCAATTTGTTGCTAAGTTAGAAATAGAGCGACAGAATAATTCTTCTCCACCCCGCGAAGTTCCGATTGGAGATGTTTTTCAAGCAGCAATTGATGCTGGTTTGCAAGTAGAAGCAGAAATCTGCGATCGCCAACCGTACTTAGATATCGGTACTCCAGCAGATTTACAGCGAGCCATACGCTACTTAACATCTGAGGAAATGTAGCGTTTGAAATTGATGAAAAGCTCCTCACGTATTATTCGTTCAATTTGATTCTTAGATCTCATATAAATATCTTAAGTCTCTAAAATAGATCGAATCATCCGATTTCGATTAATCTTCTACATTTTGGTCGAAAATAGTTCTGATTTGCAGAACCTGTTAAAATAATTTTGAATACATATATAAAATTAGTAACAAACTTGTTGTAGGAGTAAAATTATGGTTCAAGTTAGTCCGAGCATTCATAATTTATCTTCTTTAAGGAAATCCCTCAACTCAAACGAGATAGGACGACAAATTTATCAAACGATCTCTCGGTTATATCCAATTTGTCGTAGTATTACAGGCAATGGAGTCCGAGAAACCCTAAAAATTCTTCAAGAACACATTCCTCTAGAAATAGCAGAAATTCCTACAGGTACGGAAGTCTTTGACTGGACAATACCAAAAGAATGGAATATTAAAGATGCATATATCAAAAACTCAAGAGGTGAGAAGATCGTAGATTTTCAGGAATGCAATTTGCACGTTGTGAACTATAGCGTTCCCGTACATAAAACTGTCAGCTTATCTGAATTAAAAGCACATTTACATACGCTCCCAGAATATCCCGATCGCATTCCATATCGAACTTCGTACTACAAAGAAACTTGGGGATTTTGCTTAAGTCACACACAATTTTTATCGCTGGAAGAGGAAGAATACGAAATTTGTATCGAGTCGAGTTTAGAACCTGGATATTTGACTTATGGCGAATATTATTTACCAGGCGAAACGCGAGAAGAAATTTTAATTTCCTGCCATACCTGCCATCCATCTTTATGTAACGATAATCTTTCTGGTATCTCATTAGCTACATTATTAGCTAAACACCTCAGTCAAATTCAACAACGAAGATACTCTTATAGATTTCTGTTTATTCCAGGTACGATTGGTTCCGTTACCTGGTTGGCTTTAAACGAGCAAAATGTCAATAAAATTGCTCACGGTTTAGTTGTTACTGGCGTAGGTGACGCAGGAAAATATACTTATAAAAGAAGTCGCCGGGGTGATACGCAGATAGATCGAGCTGCAATCCACGTCATGCAACACTCTGGTTCGGAATATCAAGTTATTGACTTTTTTCCCTACGGCTACGACGAACGGCAATATTGTTCTCCTGGGTTTAATTTGCCAGTAGGTTGTTTCATGCGATCCTCCCACGGTCAGTATTCTGAATATCATACTTCCGCAGATAATTTGAGCTTCGTGCAGCCCGAGTATTTAGGTGATTCGTTTGCCAAATTTTTGTCAATTTTGCACGTATTAGAAAATAATCGCACTTACTTAAATCAAAATCCTAAATGCGAACCACGCCTCGGTAAAAGAGGACTGTACAGAGCTGTAGGCGGTCATGCAGAAGAACAAGTGAATGAGCTAGCTTTGTTATGGGTTCTCAACTTATCTGATGGCGAATACAGTTTATTAGACATAGCCGAGCGATCGCAACTCAGTTTTGATGTCATCAAGCAAGCAGCAGATGCTCTAGCGGGCTGCGAACTGTTGAAAGCTAAGCCAGAACCAGTTATGAAAGCATAAAGAATTTTCGTAAAATACATCTATATGTAGATGAGTCAATCTGACTGCGATCTAGACTATGACAAAGAAGATGAATCTATTGCCCAAATAGTTGAAGTTAAGATGAGTGAAGCGCTGGCGGAATTATCGGGAAAGAAAATTTTAGTCACGGGTGCGAGTGGATTTTTGGGTTCTCATTTGTGCGATCGCCTATGTCAAAATGGTGCGGAAGTTCACGCTATTTCTCGCACAGAACGCACGACAGATCGTGAATTACTGCATTGGTGGCAAGGCAATGTGGAAGATTTAGAAGTCGTGCAAAATCTATTTCAGACAATTCAGCCCCAGATAGTCTTTCATTTATCTGGGCTGATTACTGGTGTTGCTGGTTTAGAGTTGGTGTTGCCCACATTTCACAGCTTAGTAGTGAGTACTGTCAATATCTTGACAGTTGCGACTCAAATGCAGTGCGATCGCATAGTCACGATCGGCTCGTTAGAGGAACCAGAACCAAAACAAGGTGAAATTGCGCCAATTTCACCCTATTCTGCTGCTAAGTGGGCTAGTGTTGCTTACAGCCGGATGTTTCACCATCTTTACCAAACACCTGTAGTTCTGGTGCGCCCGTTTATGACCTACGGACCCAGGCAACCCATTCATAAAATTATTCCTTCCGTTACCCTATCTCTACTCCAAGGCGAAGCTCCCAAGCTAGCCAGTGGTACGCGAGAAGTTGACTGGATCTACGTTGATGATGTGATTGACGGTATGCTAGCGGCAGCAAGAGTACCTGGAGTTGAAGGATACACTTTCGATCTAGGTTCGGGTAACTTAGTTTCTATTCGTTCGCTTGTAGAACAACTGACGCAAATAATTAATCCACAAATAGAACCTTTGTTTGGTGCTTTACCCGACCGACCAGTAGAAAAAGTGCGAGTAGCAAACATAACCTTGACTTCAGATAAATTAGGCTGGCTGCCGAGAATTGCTCTAGAAACAGGCTTAGTTTCTACAGTTGATTGGTTTCGTCAGCAGTCAAAAGCCGAGCGCACTTAAAGCGCTCGTAGCTCTATACTTTTAGCCTTGATTGCCCGATGGATGAAAAATTCATACCGATCGCCGTAGTCTTGGCTAGTTGTAGCATATGCAATTTGTTATTCTAAGTTTGAAACAGGGGATCGATCGATATAGCTAGTAAAAAATAGTTAGTCAGAAATAGTAAAAAATATGACTAGTAAACAAAGAGTACAAGAACTTATCAATAGGCTAAAAGTTATTGTTGGCTTGCACCTCAGAAATCTAACTTCTTATTTATTATTTTTATGGATTGTGGCGAGGAAAAGCAAACCTTTAGCGCCCAGCCAGAAATCGGCAATTGTTTTTGCTCCTCACCAAGATGATGAAACTTTAGGCTGTGGTGGCGCGATCGCCCTCAAACGGCAGCAGGGAGTCCCAGTGAAAGTCGTGTTTATGACTGACGGGCGCTATGGTTTCCTCGATCGTATGGAAACGGCAGAAGTTATCAGCTTGCGTAAAAAAGAAGCTCAGGCTGCGCTTGATGCTCTTGGGGTTGCTGATTCAGAGATTATTTTTCTCGACCAAATCGACGGGACTTTGGCTAGCTTGACCAGTGAATCGCGCCAAAATTTAGTCGAGCAAATCGTTCAGTTGTTACAGAAAACTACGCCAGGAGAAGTGTACGTTCCTCATCGCAAAGATGTTCACGCCGATCATGAAGCAACTTACGATCTAGTCCAGACTGCGATCGCCCAGTCTGGAATGCAGATAGAGCTACTACAATATCCCATTTGGATCTTCTGGCAAAATCCTCTGTCATTTCAACTTCAGGGGAGAGATCTCGACGGCGCTTATCGACTACCGATTAATTCCGTTCGCGATCGAAAACATCAAGCTATAGAAACTTATCAATCGCAGATTCCCGGTCTCAGTCGTGGTTTCTTACGACGATTTTTTTCGCCATACGAATTATTTTTCAAACAATAAAGTCATTTCGACTTTATAGTTACAAGTTATTAAGAACAGATAATGTTCGCGGTAAACTAAAAGAGTAGCCCGAATGTTCGCAGTAAACTAAAATAACAACTCTGTTTTTAGGTAAAAACAGAGTTCAGATATATGAATATTCTAATTATAGATAGCAATAGAACAGTCATGATTGCTAAATTCTTGCATCGTCTGGGGTACTACTTCAATTTTATTCTTGATAAAATTAGAGGTCGAATTAATCGGATTAAAGTTGCTTCTTTCAAGCCAGAAGGCATTGCCAAAGGAAACGCTCTAATTTCATATAACCTCGATCCATTTCTCGCCAAATCTACTGAAGCAGTTTGCAATAAGCACACCCATCATTGGGAAACTGTGGAGATGGTGAGAATCTTGTTAGATTTTGGTTATTGTGTTGACGTTATTACCTTATTTAACGATTTATTCATACCCAAAAAAAAATATTCTATCGCGATCGATAGTCGGCACAATCTAGAAAGATTAGCTCCACTGCTCGATCGGGATTGTATCAGAGTTTTGTACGCTGATACAGCCCATATCATATTTCATAACGCGGCGGAGTGCAATCGATTATATGCCTTGCAACAAAGAAGAGGTATAACTTTACGCAATAACAGGTTTGAGCTACCGAATAAAGGAGTTGAGTACGCAGACTGTACTATTGTTTTAGGAAATGAGTTTACTATTAATACCTTTAAATATGCTCGCAAACCAATATATCGCGTGCCAATTTCGACAACTGAAATTTATCCATTTCCCGAAGAGAAAGATTTTGCTACTTGTTGCCAGCGTTTTTTATGGTTTGGTAGTAATGGAGCAGTTCATAAAGGGTTAGATCTAGTTTTAGAAGCTTTTGCAGAAATGCCAGATTGCCACTTAACTATCTGCGGTCCAGTTAGCAAAGAATTAGATTTTGAAAAAGCCTTTTATAAAGAACTTTATCACACTCCTAATATTCATACTTATGGATGGATTGATGTTAGTAGTTCTGACTTTGTAAAAATTGCTAATTCTTGTCTTGGCATTATTTATCCTTCATGTTCTGAAGGTGGCGGCGGTTGTGTAATTACCTGTATGCACGCTGGTTTAATCCCAATTGTGACTTACGAAGCTAGTGTAGATATCAGAGATGATTATGGAGTTATTTTAAAAGAAGCTTCCATAGAAGAGATTAAAAAAGAGATTCAGAAAATCTCTAGCCTACCTCCAGCAGACTTAAAGGCAATGGCACGGCGATCGTGGGAATTTGTGAGGGCAAATCATACACGAGAGAAGTATTCTCAAGAATATCGTAGGGTAATAACAGAAATTATTGATAATTTTGGAAAATCTAAAGATTTAAATTAATTGGAAACTGCTATTTAATTTATCTCAACTAGCTTTTGAGTCAGGGAAATAATAGTTTAATTAGGTTGGGTAAAATTAGCTTATCGCTATTTCTTGAGTGACAACTTATAGGATTTTAGCAGTCAATCCAAGATTTTTTGTTGAGGCAAGTGTCTCAAAAACGCTAGATTCTAAAACAGACAATCGATTAGTACTATTTTTGGGTTCGCTTCTTGAAATCGAAATAGGCATAACTGAATAGAGGAAGTCGAGCTGCAACAGAATAGCAAATAATTCTCAATAAATCGAAAATTTCCCAGGCGATCTAGGTTGTTATTTTAGACCGCATAAGCGGGCGATTTTTGAAGTGAGGATAGTTATAGAGTTTGTATAACTGACATAACTCATGCTCATCGCGATCGCGAAAATCTCAAGGGCAAAATAGCTAGACTCTAGATGTACCCTATCTCACCGAGAAAAACTACGACTTTGTGAAGAGGTAAGCGGATTGTCATACAATTAAAATTGGTGAGCGATTCGTAATCGATTTATGGTTGTGTAGCTAATGCTGGTGCTTTCTAAAACATCTGCCATAGTAAGTGACAAATATTCTTGTTCTTCTTAGGAGCAATTATTTTGAGCAGAGTAACTTTGGAGAATATGGAAAAATTCTTCGATTTTATTTCAGGCATCTGCTATATTGCGAAGGAGAATGGGATTATAACTGAGAATTTTGCGCTAGAGAGATGGGCAATCACATCTGTATAATCCGCTTATACCGACTTTATACCGATTGAGAGGCTGAAATTGACTATGAATGCTGACTTGCTTGACGCGATCGCCAATTCCGAAGCTTGGTGCGCCCGTAAGCAACTCGCTCTCTCAAGAAACATGATATGCAAATGACTTGTTAGCTTTGGTTGACAATGCTAAGTTCTTCCCATGCTAGGTTGGATTGCGCCACACTAGCTTGTAAGTGCCAAAATGTGACGGCAGCAGGCGTAAAGGCTCTCGCTAGAGCGTAATATTAATTGTTAATTTGGTCATGGGCTTAGATGATATCAGATCGTTTGCCAAAACAAGATAACTCTGTAGCTACACCTGCACGTATTGACTGCGTTGGTATGGGGTGGTTTCCGCACGCGCCAGGAGGACTAGACCGCTACGTATACGAACTAACGCATCATCTAGCTGCGGCAGGCGATCGCGTTACCCTATATGGTCTGGGTTTGCCAATACTAGATAACTCAGCAGTAGAGTTAGTCAATTTAGCTGCACCCGACCGTCCCCTCTGGAAGCGATTGTGGTCAACCCGTTGCAACTTTGCCGAGCGGCAACTGCAAAAACCAGATGCAATTAACCTAAATTTCGCGCTGTACAGTTTGCCATTGTTGCAGAACTTACCTAAGAACGTACCAGTGACGTTTACTTTTCACGGTCCCTGGGCATTAGAAAGCGCTCAGGAAGGCGGCAGTCAACTGAGCGTGTTATTAAAAAAGCACTTAGTAGAAAAAACAGTTTATCGTCGTTGCGATCGCTTTATCGTTCTCAGCCGTGCCTTTGGCGAGATTTTGCATCAAACATATCAAGTTCCGTGGCACAAAATTAATACCATTCCAGGTGGGGTTGACTTACAACGCTTTCAGCCCAACTTATCGCGGCAACAAGCTCGGACACATTTAAACTTTCCTTCAGAACGATTGATTCTATTCGCGCCCCGTCGCTTGGTTCACCGCATGGGTTTAGACAAGTTACTGCTAGCCCTGGCACAAATCAAGCCAAAAATTCCTGATGTCTGGTTGGCTATAGCTGGTAAAGGACCGCTCAAACCAGTTTTAGAACAACAAGTCGCAGAGATGGAACTACAAGAACACGTAAAATTTCTAGGTTTTTTACCAGACGAGCAATTACCGATTGCTTACCAAGCAGCAGATCTTTGTGTCATGCCCAGCCAATCATTGGAAGGTTTTGGTTTAACAGTTTTAGAATCTCTTGCTTGCGGTACTCCCGTGTTATGTACTCCTATAGGCGGAATGCCAGAAATTTTAGCTCCGTTTTCACCAGAATTAATTACTGATACAAGCGAGGCAACTGCGATCGCTTGGAGATTAGCGGAATTACTGACCGACCCAAGTTCGTTACCTTCTAGAGATGCTTGTCGACAGTATGCTGCAACTCATTTTGATTGGCAGAAAATTGTATTACAAGTGCGCCAAGTCTTGTTAAGATAATGTGCCAATTATTCAACCTCAAATTTTTAAGTTCTGCTCTAGGAAAGTTAGTACTTGCTAATCGAAAGGATTAGTGGTATCGCGTAGGCTTTATATATTTTTTATAAAAGTTTTATATAGTTCGAGTATTGACTGTAAAGAAACAGTGAAAGCTGGCTAATATCGTGGTGGTTTTAGGGGATTTTGCATAACATAAGTATAAATTTGCTCGATCGTTTCCGAAATCACGTAAGTTCAACGTGTCATCTTAATTTAAGACATACAAATCTAAAACTTTTTAATTGCCAGTTTACACAAGTTGAGGTCATACTCTTGAAAATACTTGAACAGATTGATTTGTAAGTCAATTCGCCTGTAAGCAAATACATATCTCTATTAGAGATGCCAATTTGCATTTAATTCTGGATCTCATCCCTGCTTGGGGAATTGAAACACTATAGCCGTTACATGTCAACATCTAAAGCTGGAATTATGCCTAATAGCTCTACTATCGAGCGAGAGCGCCAAACTAATCAAATTTTGCGCTATAAACTGAGGTGGCGACAACAATATCTGGTTGTAAATTTAGCATCAACAAGAAAAATGTATCTCTCTAGCCTTGACAGTCAGGAATGGTTGGTAGACCGTTTAAAGCTGTCATCATTAAAGGGAGTATGCCTCGATCCCAATCTTGGGGAGGCAGAGATCGAACTATGGGCTGATGCGTGCGCTCAAACAAACAAAACAGCATTTCTGCGCCTACCACCTCAACTCAAAAGAGCAAAGCGACAAAATCTGATGGGTGGGAGATTGCAGGAGCTGCTCGACCGAGCGATCGCGGCTCTGTTAATTTTATTGCTCAGTCCTGCACTACTCGCATTGCTCTGCATATCCTGCTGGCGATCGCCAAACCCATTCACCTGCGATCGGCAGTGGTACGTGAGCCAGCAAGGTAAGCTATTCAGACTATACAAATTTCAATTAATCGCAACAGCCAATTCTAGACTACGAGAAAACGACGCACAGCACGAGTCGAAAAGTCTGCTGGAGCGTTACGGACGCTTTCGACTCGAAGATGTGGATCGATGGCTGCGTAAATATCATTTCGATAGACTGCCGAAGCTATTCAATGCTTTGCGAGGAGAGATCGGGATTGTCGAACGACGCTATCTGACTTTGGAGCAGTTGGTAAGGCTGAGTTTAGACAAAAAAGCACTTGACAAAAAGCAACTTTTAGAAGCGCGACACCAAGAACCACAGTCCGAACGCAGCATAGAAAAACTGCACTCGGTATGAGTGGAGTACAAGCACTAAGCACCAATAGTTGTTTGTTTAGCAGTTTTTGATTTAGGTGTTGTCAGAAAATACACAACTGAATCTTCAGTTCATATACAATTTCGATCTGTTAGCTACTAGCTAGCAGCTAGCACAGCGATCAACCAAGCTCTAATAGCAACATGAGAATAGATACATTCGGATGGATTGAACCAGCTAGGATGGGAAAATCCTATTCTGAGCTGCAATACCGATCGCTTCAACAGCAAGCCATAAACCCAGATCGAGTATCGAGTACTGATGGTTTGGAGTTTAGTAAATGAAAGCAATCAGAAGTCGAGTTCAGTGGGTTTTGAACGGACGTAGCTCTACTGCTGCGACCTTGCAGACAGTCATGGCAAGGATACTCGTGCTAGCCGCCAACATGGGGACTGGAATCATTACATCTAGAGCCTTGGAGCCGCAAGGAAGAGGTGAATATAATGCGATCGCCCTTTGGCCTCAGTTTTTAGCTTACCTCTTAATGTTGGGTTTACCATCCGCCATACAATACAACTTCAAGCGTCACCCAGAAAAAGAATCGGAACTTTTTTCAGCAGCTCTCGGATTAAGCATGGTACTGGGTTTGTTTGCCATGACGCTCGGCATCGTATTCATGCCAAGGTTCCTTCCACAGTACTCGGCAGATGTGATTCGCTTTGCCCAATGGTACATGATCCTAGCTCCGATCGTCCTTTTAACAGAAATTTTTTTCTCAATCCTAGAAGCAAACCAAGAATTTACCTTTGTCAATCAACTTCGTTCCCTACAACCATTATTTACTCTAGCTATTTTGGGCGCATTAGCGTTGACCGAGTGGCTGACTCCTTTGACGGCTGCTCTAGCCTACAGCATTCCTGGGTTACCTCTATTTTTTTGGATGTGGAGATACTTATGGCAGCGCTTTCACCCCCGTTGGAAAGGGTTAGGCAGTGCCTATCGATTGCTAGTCGGTTACGGCATTCGTGCTTATGGCATGAACTTACTAGGAACTCTAGCCGAGAAGATCGATCAAGCATTAGTGGTGACTATGCTATCTCCTGCTTCGATGGGTCTGTATACGCTAGCTTTGAGTGTCTCTCGAATGCTGGGTTTATTCCACAGTTCGACGATTACCGTCTTGCTACCCAAAATTGCCGCACGTCCGATTGAAGAGGTAGTGGCTTTAACGGGACGAGCAGTCCGTGTCAGTACGGCTGTCACTGTAGTCGTTGCCCTAGCGGTTTCAATCCCAATTCCTTTTTTGATTCAATTGCTTTATGGTGACAAATTTGTCGAGGCTGTTGGTGTTTTTCGCATTCTCAGCGCAGAGATCGCGATTGGAGGCGCAGCTTGGGTTTTGGCTCAAGCTTTTATGGCTGTAGGTAGACCAGGAGCGCTGACGGTTGTAGAAGCAATCAGCGTGTTGGTGACTGTACCCCTTTTGTTAATACTCATTCCCATCTACGGATTAGAAGGTGCGGGCTGGTCATTGTTAATTTCGACTATCTTTCGCCTAGTTTGCTTGCTTGCCGGCTACCCACTACTCTTGAAAGTACGTCCTCCCAGTTTGATTGCGACTAGAAATGATATAGATTTTTTACGGCAGGTATTTTTTCATCAGTGAGGATGGCTCAAATTGTTCCCGCGATCGCGACCGATTATAAGGTATAAATTATGCTTAGTAAAAGACCCTCGACAAGAGATAAGTTGCATAACTGGAGGCATCTGAATGCAATCGACCAATTTTAGTGGCAAAGTCTATTTTTATTGCATTCCACCGGATACTCCTGAAAAAACAGGCTATCCCCACACGATGATTTGCTTGGGTGATGGATTAAAAACTTTAGGAATAGATGCTTACGCCAATATCAACTATTGGCGGCTAGCTCCAGAGACAGAAGAGTACCTGTTTCGCCACGACCCTGAAATTACACCAGATGACTGCTCAATTGTTGTCCTCAATCAAGATTGGTTTCAAGTGGCAAATAAGCCTTTTCCACAACATTTATTTCATCCCAATCGAAAATATATTACTGTCTATCTAGACAGCGATGATGGTAGTAAAACGCACGCTTACAAACCCGAATTTCGCCAGTTCGATTTTATTTTTAAAGTTAGTTGTAACCGTTACTTTAAATATCCCGGCAATATTCACCCTTGGGCGCAGGGAATATCTAGCCGGATGTTGCGAGAATTAGAAAACATTCTACCGATCCAGGCAAGAAAAAGACAATTATTAGTGAACTTTAGAGAACCGCACAAAATTAAGCACTCTGTCAGGCGAATAGTTCGTAAAGAACTGCTGCCTCAAATCGATGCGGCTCTACCAGTTAATAATGTCGTTGAAGGTCTGGATAACTTTTCTACAGAGCCTTATCACTACATGAATTGGTCGCAAACAGGGAGAAGACATTCGCCAGGTTATTTCCAAAGTTTAAAAGATTACGCTGCTTGCGCCTGTTTTGGTGGCTTTTTTGTCACTCCTGTACCTCGCGATCCTTCTACGGCAACAAGTCGTTTGCTCAAAAAAATTCTCAGCAAATTGGAGTGGAAATCAAATCGAATTACAGATTGGGATAACTGGCGTTACTGGGAGTCTCTTGCAGCAGGATGCGTTAGCGTGCGCGAGGATTTTGACAAGTACGGTTTTATGATTCCGGTCATGCCAGAAAACTGGCGACACTACATTGGGATCGATCTGAGCAATATCAAACTAGCTGTGGATAGAATAGCCAGCGAACCAGAAATTTTAGAAAAGATATCTATTGAAGGCAGACAGTGGGCGCTAGAAAATTACAGCCCCGTACCTACAGCGTTACGCTTTCTGAATACAGTCAGCGAAAAATTATAATAATTATTAACCAGCTATGTCTACTAATATAACAGCGCCAGAATCGTTAGTTAGTGTTATTATTCCTACCTACAATCGCCCAGAATACTTGAGAAAAGCGATCGCGAGTGCGGTACGCCAAACATATCGGAATATCGAAATCATCGTATCTGACGATTGCAGTCCTGACAATCCTCAAGCAATTATTGACGAGTTTCAAGACTCCCGAATTCGGTTACGCCGCAATCCACAGAACTTAGGCATTGCATTAAATGTCACGAGTGCATTTAAAGAAGCACAAGGCAAGTATGTTGCGAGTTTAAATGATGACGATCTGTGGAATGAAGATTATTTAGCAAAACTCGTACCGTATCTCGATGCTAATCCAGATTTGGTTGTCGCTTTTTGCGATCATTACGTGATTGACTCAGAGGATAAAATCGATTATCTAAAAACTGAGGAAACTACGCGGTATTGGCAGCGATCGCGGCTTAAAGAAGGAGTTTATCAACCTTTTTACGAGTTGAGTGTGGTCGATCAGTCCGTATTCATCGCCCTAGCAACTGTCATCCGTAGAGATGCGATCGATTGGGATAGCATCCCGCTGGAAGTAGGATTGTTTTGGGATCTTTACTTGGCGTATCTTGCTTGTCGATCTGGTAAGGGTGCTTACTACTATCCCGAAAGATTGACGCGCTACCGCATTCACCCCCAATCAGAGACGCAAATCAGCGGCAAAAAAAACGTGCAGGCGAAGATTCGCACGGGTAAAGCAGGAATTTTTTGTTACGAGCAATTCATCGCAGATGAGCGTTTACAAAAATTTCGCCCGTATTTTAGAGCCAAATTAGCACAATCTCACACGACTTTGGGAATTGGTCTGATGCGGTCTGGACAAATTGCGGCAGCACGCCCCCATTTCTGGAAAGCAATCCAATACCAATTAAATTTGCGTAGTGTAGCTGCACTGACCCTGAGCTTTACGCCTGGGTCAATCGTCAAGCTATTAAAAGTCTAATCGGGTGAGTCGTGGAGTTAGCAAGTCATGATGATTTCTGTTTTGATACCTACTTATCGCCGTTCGCAAGACTTGGCACGCTGTTTAGTAGCTTTACAACAGCAAGCTCGACCGGCGGATGAGGTGCTGGTGGTCGTCCGCGATAGCGATACGGAAACTTGGCAACTACTAGCAGAATTAGACCCTCATGCTTTACCGATACGCACTGTCAAGGTAGGCGTACCAGGGGTAGTAGCAGCCATGAATGCAGGCGTTGATGTGGCAAAAGGAGAGATTATTGCCATTACCGATGACGATGCCGCACCTCACGCCGATTGGCTGGAGCGGATAGAAGCTCACTATTTAGCAGATGAGAAAGTGGGTGGTGTTGGCGGACGCGATCGAATGCACTACGGAACGCAGCTCGTCGAAGGTCAATCTCATGTAGTGGGTCGATTGCAGTGGTTCGGACGGGCAATTGGCAACCACCATCTTGGCGTAGGAAATGCCCGTGAAGTTGACATACTGAAAGGGGTAAACTCCAGTTATCGGCGTTCGGCGATCGCTCATATTCGCTTTGATGAGCGGATGCGGGGTACGGGGGCGCAGGTACATCACGAATTGATGTTGTGCCTAACTCTAAAACGGGCTGGCTGGAAGCTGATTTACGATCCCGCGATTGTCGTCGATCACTACCTCGGGCAGCGGTTTGATGAAGATCGGCGCAACCAGTTTAATGCAATTGCTTTTAGCAACATGACATATAATGAAACCTTATCTTTGCTGGAACATTTAAGCCCGATACGGCGAACAGCCTTCGCGATCTGGGCGGTTTTGGTAGGAACGCGAGATGCTTGGGGTTTAGTACAGTTATTGCGGTTCTTACCGAGTCAAAGAAAATTAGCTTGGCAAAAGTGGCTTGCCTCCATGCACGGGCGCTGGCAAGCGTGGTTAACTTGGAGCAATGGCGATCGCTCCTCAGAGGTATGGGCGCAGCATTTGTAATTCGTAATTCGTAATTCGTAATTCGTAATTATCAATTGAGAAATCTGCCTTGGTTTAAATGCTGTCATCATGGAGATGCTATTAGGTGAACTCTAAGCAAACACTTTCAACTCCTACTTTCGGATTGCAACCAGCGCCAGCTTGGATGGCAATTATCGGATTTTCACTGATTACAGCACTGTGCCTGGTTGCTGCTAGCGGGATCGCCCGCTATGCTTTTCCCCTAAGTGCTTTTGTTGTGGGTGCGTTTCTCTATTTTCGCTATCCTGTCTTTTACGTCAGCTTTACTTGGTGGATTTGGTTTCTCACGCCGTTGCTTGCTCGCATCGTCGATTTTAAGAGCGGCTGGGATGCACAGCGTTTAATGCTGGTCACGCCTTTTCTCGTCTCGTTGCTAAGCGGGATTACTCTCATCCGCTATTTACCTAAAGCATATCGTCAAGGCGGCTTACCCTTGATCTTGGCTTTTGTTGCCGTACTCTATGGTTTTCTAATCGGATTGGTGAAGAATTCGCCTATGGCAGCAACGCGAGCGAGTCTGGACTGGTTCACGCCAATCCTGTTTGGCTTCCATCTATTTATCAACTGGCGCGATTATCCCAAGCTCAGCAAGATAATTCAGCAGACTTTCCTTTGGGGCGTGCTAGTTTCCGGTGTCTATGGTGTCGTGCAATACTTAGTTGCACCAATGTGGGATCGGTTCTGGATTATTGAAACAGAATTGGTGACAAATGGCAGACCAGAACCACTTGGCATTCGCGTGTTTAGTACCATGCATTCGCCCTTTCCTTTTGCCGTGGCAATGATGGCGGGTCTGGTGTTGTTATTTAACACGAAAGGAACTTTGCGTATCCCTGCTTCTGTAGGGGGGTATTTGGCTTTTCTGCTATCGGCAGTAAGAGCAGCATGGGGCGGGTGGCTAGTGGCACTTATCACCTTGCTGACTTCCATGAAAGCACGCCTACAGCGACGATTAATTATTTCCATCTTAGTGATGTCTGTGTGCGTGATCCCGTTGGCAACGATCGAGCCTTTCTCGGAAGTCATTAATACTCGCTTACAGTCCTTTTCAGAGATTCAAAAAGATACCAGTGCTAACGATCGCGCTGCTACCTACGAGCAACAACTCAATCTTGCCCTATCTGATTTTCTCGGTAAAGGGTTGGGAGGGATGTACGCTACTAACAGTGAAGGTCAGTTAGAACAAGTTATCCTCGACAGTGGCGTTCTCGATTTATTCTTCACCCTGGGCTGGTTTGGTGCGATCCCCTACTTGGGGGGCATTGTTCTCATTATCTATACGCTGCTGCAAAATTCCGAACTGCGGTTGGACTCTTTTGCTAGTGCTGCCCGTGCCATTAGTATTGGCGTTCTCGTTCAGATGCCACTGGGAAATACCATAGTTTCGCTTGCGGGTATGGTTTTTTGGTGCTTTGTGGCTATGTGTTTGGCAGCACGTAACTACTACCAGCAGCAGAAGCGATCGCAGTCAACGAATATGGTAGGGAGTAGGGATCGGTGACCAGTGACCAGTGACCAGCGACCACCGATCGATTAATTCTGAATTCCGCGCTTGCGAATTCTCCCCACACCCCACACCCCATTCTTCACTGATAACTGTCAACTGTCTTCACGCATCGCAAGTTCGTCATAGACTGCTAGGGTTTCTTGATGAACTCTAGTCGCCGTCAGACGTTCTATATTCTGTCGTGCTTTGTCTTTCCAAGCGTGGAGAATTGGCGGCTCGTTCAGTAATTCAGTCAGAGCAGCTGCTAAAGCATGACTGTCTGCTGCTGGGACTAAGATGCCTGCCTTCCCACCGTCCAAAGCTTCAGGAATGCCATCGACGTGAGTGGCAACAATAGCACATCCTGCTTCCCGCGCTTCTGGAATCACCAAAGGAGAGGGATCGCGGTGGGAAGCCAGTACGAAAATGTCAGCAGCCATTAAATAGCGTTGCGGTTGTGGTTGAAACCGCTCGAAGTGGATGCGATCGCTAACAGGCGTATTCCGTGCTTGAGCTTCAAATAGTTCGCGATCGGGACCATCCCCAACTAAGTAAAGATGAGCTGTAGGAAAATCAGCAGCAATTTGGGCAAAGGCAGCAACTAACTCAGCAATCCCCTTGCGTTTGTACATTCCCGCCACGGTAACGATCGCTGGGTGTTTTAGAGTTACGGGGACGCACTCTTTGAGTTGGCAAGTCCGAGGGCTACCTAGCGTACCGTTAGATATCACCCGCAGTTTTTGCTCTGGAATACCACGCCGTACCATAGAGTCTGCCACAGCCTTGCTGACTGCAATGACGCGATCTGCCAAACCCATCAGAACAGCACTACGCTGAAATTCGTTATGTACCGTCGATACGAGAGCGTATTGCGACTGAAATCTCAAAGTACTTGCTAAGACAACTCCTGTCATCATATGAGCATGAACGATGTTGGGGTCAAACTCTTTGACAATGGCTCGATAACCTCTAGCAGCTTCGATCAACTCGATTGGTTTTCTCGTCTGGTCTAGTTTGAAGTGCTCGACACCATGTTGCATGAGTAACTTCTCATAGCCTCCCCCAGCAGAAGCCACACCCACTTTGCAACCCGCCTGTGCTTGCAGACACGCTAAATCTACCGCTACGTTAACTATGCCGTTACCAGCTTCTAGCACGTGATTCAAAATATGCAGTACGTGCATTTATATCCCTACAATTTCTACAATGTCAGATAAGTTATGAATGCGTGCCATATGCACGAACAAGATTGAAAAAGTGAAGGTTATTTATGCATAAACTAGAAGCAAATAAATCCTTCACCATAGTAGCTGCGATTTGTCTATTTTTTGAGCGTTTTATGCGCAAGCTTAGGACGTGCGGAGAGTCACATCATCCCACTTCACGTAGTCTCCTTTTTTTCCAGTTCCCGTAGTTCCTAACTCTACGACTGCCCAGTCTCGGGAGATGGGTAAGGTGATTTCTAAATATTCCCAACCATTTTTCTTGGTGGCAGTTTTTGACATCTCTGCATCTCCGTCGCGATCGTCATAGCCGAGAATTTTGAGCGTCGCCTTGGCATTGCCGTTGACATATGCCCAAGCACCGATCGCCACTTTTTTGCCTAGTGGCAGCTGACCGGCAATTCGTCGGACTCGGACTGGCGTACCCGCTGCGGTGCCATCCAATTTGACGTAACCCTTACCTTTGTGCGCTCCACGAGCATCGTTACGCACGAAAGTTACGTAAGGTAAAGGTCCCATATCGCCGATGTCGCCAGCACCAAAATGTACCCACTCAGTCTCAGGATTGTTGGCAGACTCAAAACCTTTATTGGCGAGTGGTTGGTTCAGACGCATACTTTTGATTTTCTGATAAGTTGTGGTGGGCTTAAAATTTGGGGCGATCGCCCACTCATCATGACCGTCAAGATCGAATAGTATGGCGTTGTCATAACCGAATCTTTTGAGCTGTTGCCCGAAGATCGCAAACCACCGACGACGACAGTTTTCTTTCTCAGCCGCCGAACCAGGACACCAGCTTGAAATGACTCCGGCTTCGCTAATGGCAAGCGGTTTTCTGATGCCGTGTGCTTCTAGCGATCGCCAAGGATGCCCGAAACGATTGTCGGCGATTTGTCCGCCATAGGCATGTAAGCCGATGTAATCGCTCACCTTATCGATGCCGCGATCGAGCATTTCATCTAGGATATGGGATTCAATTCCTGAAATTGGGGGTGATTCGATCTTAATTCTCGGGTCAATGGCTCTAGCAGCTTTAAAGGCAATCTGAGTCATGTCTACGCACTCTTGAGCTGACATCTTGCCATTGCCATAGTCTAATTCTGGTTCATTGTCAATAATATAATAGAAAATTTTACCTTTGTAATGTGCCATGACATTGCGAACGAAATAATTGAAGTTCGCTTGCCATTGCTCGTAGTTGCTATCTCGATCGACTCCCAATCGAGGAGATACAACTGTATGAATTTTCAGCCCTGCATCGAGATACTTCTGCACGGCGATATCTCTAGCAAACCAATCAAAGGATGAGCCTTCCGTCTTACCACCAACACCATCCATCCCCATACGAACTAAGCCTAAGCCTAGATCCTTCGTATGTTTGATCGATCGCGCCACATATGCTGGATCGGTGTTATAGCCAGTACCGTTATTAATTCCCAGATATGGACCGCTGGGAGTAGCTCTGACACTAGCGCTGGGCGATCGCGCTGGAGGTTTATTAGATGTGACAGAGAATAAATTTGGAATGAGATAAATAGAAATTAAACTAAAAATAATCAACCCAGCAATGACACTCAATAAAAGCTTAAATCCCAAGCGACGACGAGCAGGTTGTTTAAACTTAGTCGAATTTTTTTTAGATCTCTTCAACATTTCAATTAGTGTCGAGCTATTATGCAATCGATTTGAGAGTTTTTTGCTGTCACGATAACATCATAAATAATAACTTACCCGTGAAAAGGCGATCGCCTTTTCCACGGGTAAGCTGAGAAATCTAGGTTAAGCTATGGCACGTCCGCACTTAGAGTACGCGGACGCTCACGTCATCCCACTTCACAGAGTCGCCTGCTCTGCCAGTTCCCGTCGTTCCCAGTTCGACTACTGCCCAATATCTGGAGATAGGAACGGTAATTTCTAAATACTCCCAACCGTTTTTCTGAGTTGAAGTCTTCGAGATCTCGGCATCACCATTTCTAAAGTCATACCCCAAAGCTTTTAGCGTTGCTGAGGCTCCGCCACTGACATAGACCCAAGCACCAATTGCTACCCTCTTGTTTTTTGGCATATCGCCTAAAATTCGCCGGATTCTAATTGGCGTGCCAGATCCAGCCCGACCGCTCTCTAACTTGACATAGCCTTTACTGCCGTTACGCCCTCCTTGATTGCTATCATTCTGGACGAAGTTGATATGAGGTGAAGTCCCTTTATAAATCCACTCGTCGTTGTTATCGGCAGGAGTCCACTCATTTTCAACGTTATTCGCTGACTCAAAACCGCCATTCGAGAAAGTCTTATTTAGACGTAAATCTTTAATTTGGTAATAAGCTTTCGTGGGGTTAAAGTCTGGCGCAACAGCCCAGCTATCGTGACCGTCGAGATCGAATAGGATGGCGTGGTCGTAACCAAATCTTTTTAGTTGTAGCCCGAACATGAGGAACCAGCGGCGGCGACAGTCTTCGGTTTCAAATTGGGAACCGTTGCAATACTCGTTAATCGATCCCGATTCGCTAATAGCAAGGGGCTTTCTGATGCCGCGTGCTTCCATGACTCTCCAAGGATGACCGAGACGATTCTCGGAAATCTGTCCGCCATAGGCGTGCAAGCCGATATAGTCGCTGACCTTATCGATGCCGCGATCTAACATCTCATTGAGCAGACCGGATTCAATTCCCATCACGGGTGGCGACTCAATTTTAATATTAGGATCGATGGATTTGGCTGTTTCGTAGGCAATCCGAGTCATGTCAACGCATTCTTGAGCTGACATTTTACCGTTGCCATAGTCGAGATCGGGTTCGTTATCGATGATGTAGTAAAAGATTTTGCCTTTGTAGCGCATCATGACGTTACGAGTAAAATAGCGGAAGTTTGCTTTCCATTTCTCGTAGTTACCGTCTCGATTGACGTGCATCCGTGCTGATAACACGGCGTGAATTTTGAGTCCAGCATTGCGATATTTATCGACAACCATATCTCTGCCCGACCAATGAAACCCTGCACCCTCCGTATTACCCCAAACGCTATCCATACCCATACGGACGACTTCTAATCCCAGGTTTTTGGTGTGTTGGATGGAGCGATCGACGTATCCTGAGTCCATGTTGTAGCCAGTGCCGTTATTCATGCCCAGAAAACTTGTCAAGGCTGCTGCTGGCAACGTGTAGAGGAGAGCTGAAGCAATTAATACTGAAACAATTGACTTAGACGATTTAGCTTGTCGTTCTGATAACTTTTTTGGAGCTATGTTTTGTAGTTTCTGGTAGAATTTCATTGTTTACCTCTAAATGGAATTAATGCAGCACGAGTTGACGATCGCACTTCATCTGCTACTCAATGCGGTTTGAGTAGACGAGAAGTCAATCGTGCAGAAAGCTGCTTTATTGCTGGCGATCGCGCTGCAAGATTGGCAAGCTAGAGGGAAGGGTTAGCTGGCTAAGGAAAGTGAAGCAGCGCTTTATGCAAATAGCTTTTCCAGTAGTTAAAGAAAGAACTATTTCAGTATGGTTATGCAATAGAGCAGTGTAGTGAAATGGAAAGAATTTAAGTCATTACACTTGGACTTGGTAATGAAGTTTCTGAAAAAAGCAGAATGCTTTACAAGAGCTTTACATGACCAATCTACAACTAAAGTAGGCTTACTCAGATGTGGATTCAAGAGGAATTTTACTGATCTACCTACTAGCCGAGATTTCCCCGATAGCCTTGTTTTATATAACTTTTATCGTAAAAATACTACTAGTGAAAATACTGTTAAATCGAGGGATGCAGAGCATATTATTGAGCAATCTCACTGGAAATATAGTTATAGCTATCTTGAAATTTTAAAATTGTAAGAATACAATCTTGGAATTTATTAAAATAAAAAAATTTAGGCTCTGCATCCGTACAAAGCATAGTAAAATCTTGTAAATTTGCGATCGCTACTAACTTAATCGAGCGATCGCCTAATGTTTTAGTTCTTTACAATTTCGCCAAAATTTGCCAACACGCGAGCATGATTGCGAAGTAAACCGAGTAGATTCAAGCGATTGCGCCTAATTTCTGGATCGGCATCCATAACTAAAACGCTTTGTTCTCCATCGAAGAAATTGCTAACAGTAGGAGCAATTTGAATCAAAGCATCTACTAATTGTTGATAGTTCCGCGATTCTCTAGCGGCTTGAGTTTGGGGAACGAGTTGCAATAAAGCATCGTAGAAAGCTTGCTCGGAAGATTTTTGAAAAAGTTTTGGCTTGACTAAGTTTTCTGGCTGCAACTGCGTGAAATCTAAATCTCCTTGAGCCGCGAGACGGGTGGAACGGTTGACGGTTTCGTAGATTTTATCTAGAGTGCCGTTATTACGAATAGATTGTAAGAAAAGAGCGCGATCGCGTACATCTAATAAGTCTTGTAATGCCCGTAATCTGTATTCAGCATCGCTTTCTCCCAGTACGGCATTGACTAAATCGTAGTCGATACTTCGTTCTTCTTGTAATAGCGTGCGAATTCTTTGAATGAAAAATTCCTGTAGAGATGCGTTTAACGTCTCCATACTAGTTTTGGCATAAGTTTTAATAAAATCTCTTGCCGTTTGCTCTAATAATTGGTAAAGATTAATTGATAAATTAGCCGCCCATATAATGGAAACGATCGCATTTGCCGCACGGCGCAGAGCAAAAGGATCGGAGGAACCTGTAGGTAGCATTCCTAAGCCGAAAATGCTGACTATGGTATCGAGGCGATCGGCAACTCCGACAACTTGACCTGCTAAAGTTTCAGGTAGGCGATCGCCTGCATTACGTGGTAGATAATGTTCAAAGATAGCTGTAGCTACGGTTTCCGATTCACCACTTTCTATAGCATATTTTTGTCCCATTACGCCTTGCAATTCTGGGAACTCAAACACCATTTGGGTGACTAAATCTGCTTTACACAAGCTAGCAGCGCGTTCGATTTGGTGGCGTTCTTGTTGGCTTACTTGCAACTGTTCGTTAATTTGCTGCGCGATACTAATAATGCGTCCAACTTTGTCGCCAACTGAGCCTAAATCTTCTTGAAATGTAACTTTTTCCAGTTGCAGTAAATAGCTTTCTAAAGGTTTTGCCAAATCGGTTTTGTAGAAAAATTGTCCGTCAGCTAACCTGGCGCGAATCACTCGTTCGTTACCTGCGGCAATAATATCCGATTTAGCAGGATCTCCATTAGAAATAGTAATAAAATTCGGTAGTAGAGACGCACGGCTGTGCGCCCCTACCTGAAATATGGGAAAATATCGTTGGTGGCTTACCATTACCGTAGTAATCACTTCTGGAGGTAAGTTCAAAAATTCTGAGTCGAATTTTCCGACTACAGCAGTAGACCATTCAACTAAATTCGTCACTTCTGCTAATAATTCGGGATAGATCGTAACGCTACCATTTAATTGTTGCGCGATCGCATTGACTTGTGCTTCAATTTTTGCTTTGCGCTGTTCGACCTCGACATCGACAAAAGCAGAACGCAAGCAAGAGACATAATCAGTGGCTTGGGGAATGGAAACTGTGGCAGGATGTAAAACGCGGTGTCCCCACGAAATGCGATCGCTTTTAATTATTTCGGAACTATTTTCAATTTGAATTGGTAAGACTTCTGTATCTAATAAAGCGACCAACCACACAATCGGACGGGAAAACTTTAAATCGCCGTCTCCCCAACGCATAAACCGCTTCCCTTCTAAGCCGAAAATCCACTCAGGGACGAGTTGAGACAAGATTTCTGCGACAGGACGACCTGGATAAGAGACGCGGACAAACACAAACTCGCCTTTATCCGTAGGACGAATTTCTAAAGCATCTAATTCTACCCCTTGCTTTTTGGCAAAGCCTTCAGCAGCTTTTGTGGGTTTCCCGTCTTTAAATGCAGCTTGCGCGGGTGGTCCTTTGATTTCCTCGTCTCGGTCTGGTTGTTGCGATGGTAGACCTTTGATGAGTACGGCGAGGCGGCGGGGAGTACCGTAAACTTCGATTGCTTCTGCCGTAAGATTATGATTGGTAAGACTTTGGGGAATACGCGATCGCCATTGCGCGATTGCGCTATCGACAAAACTGGCGGGGAGTTCTTCGGTTCCGACTTCTAATAGGAAATTAGGCATAGCACCCTAGATTGAGCGAGGCTTCATAAAAGACCTAGTTTCAACAGTTTACCGTGCCTGCAATCCTATTGGGTATGATGGACGATTGGTAGGGTGCATTAATTAACGCACCCTACTAATCTTACGCACCCACAGATTCTTTAGCGGCGTACATCACTTCGACAGTGATTTCGGTAAAATTGCGATCGCGGGCAAATTTTTCGGTATTCCGCTTGACTTTTCCGCGCACGAAGCCAGGAATTTTATTTAGTTCTGCTTGAGCTTCTCTCGTCCAAGCCAAGTCAGTATCGGCAGATATTCCCTTGGTGATTACTTCCTTGGTGTCGTGTCCGCCAAAGATTTCTAACAGGTGGTCTTCCATGCCCAGAGTAAAGGAATTGTACACCAAATCGGCAATTTGATTCGTGCCTTCGTAACCCATAAAAGGCTTGTAACCGATGGGGAAGTTTTGAATGTGGATTGGTGCAGCAATTACGCCACAAGGGATATCTAACCGCTTACCTACATGGCGTTCCATCTGCGTACCAAATATAGCAGAAGGTTCGACACGGGCGATCGCGTCTCCAATTGCGCCGTGATCGTCTGTAATAATCACCTCATCGCAATATTCGCTGACCTGTTCGCGGAACCAGTCAGCATCGTATTTGCAGTAAGTTCCAGCCCAAACAACGTGAATTCCCATTTCCCGTGCGAGAATTTTAGTTATGGCGGCGGCGTGGGTGTTGTCGCCAAACACGACAGCTTTTTTACCCGTTAAGTTTTGGCAGTCAATCGAACGGGAGAACCAAGCAGCTTGAGATACGTAGAGAGTTTGGTTGTTAATATACTCTTCGTAGTCAACATTAGCACCTTGAGCGTTAATAATCTGCTGGATTTTACGTAGGCAACGAGCAGTCTCGACTACACCCATCGGAGTAATATTGACATAGGGTATGCCAAATTCTTGCTCTAAGTAATTTGCTGTCAACAAGCCGAGTTCTCGATATGGGACAAGATTAAACCACGCACGGGGTAAGTTTTTTAACTCGTGAACGGAAGCACCTTCGGGAATGACAGCATTTACCTCGATTCCCAAGTCAGCCATTAACCGCTTCAACTCGGTGCAGTCGTGTTGGTTGTGGAAACCTAGAGTAGACACACCGATGATATTGACTGAAGGCTTTTCGGTTTTAGCTGTAGGTAGTTCGCCTTTCTTGCGTGCTTTCTCGATGTAGTAGCGGACAATTTGATCTAAAGTGCGATCGGCTGCTTGTAGTTCGTTGACGCGGTAGTGGTTGACATCCGCCAGTAGTACGTCAGCTTTTGCTTCCAGCGATGCTCTTTCGACGAAGTTTTGTAGGTCTTCTTGTAAAATGCTGGAGGTACAGGTAGGAGTTAATACGATCAGGTCTGGGTGTTCTTCCGCATCTTTACGGGTGATATTATCTACTACCTTCTCCTGAGAACCACGGGCAAGGACATGTCTGTCTACAATGCTAGCTGTAACTGGGGTAAAATTTCTTTCTCGCTCCAACATCGATCGCATGACGTTGAAGTAGTCATCGCCTAGAGGCGCGTGCATAATTGCGTGGACGTTTTTGAACGAGCTAGCGACACGCAAGGTTCCTATATGTGCGGGACCAGCATACATCCAGTAAGCCAATTTCATATCTACGATACTCCCCTCTGTGAAATGCGAATCGTTGAATATTAAAGTCCGTTTGTTTGTTGATTGTCGCAAACATTGCGATCGCCCCTGCTGCTCTACGCAACGATTCTTTATCTTTAGCTATATTCTGTAGTATTTAGATGCCAACTAGAAGGCGAGCGTGAATATTTTGCAAAATCACTGCCCTCTTATTTGCTCAATCTAGTACTTACTATATCTCCCCGATCCGGCATTTCTGTAAAAAGACAAATTTGTAAATGTGTCACTAATTAGAGTGGAATAGAGGGCGAATTTAGTTTTTAGCAATTTACTATTCTAGTATTAAAGCAAAATTTTTTGTTTGTTAATCGATAAACTCATCTAGTTCATTTGGCTTTAAGTATGCTGATACACTGGCTAGGCAGAGTTCTGCTAATACTATTTATATCTTTTTTAATTTATTCTGTATATTACTTGAACAAGGCTTTTGGAGGTGGCGATCCATTAGCCGTGCTTGGGTTACGGTTAACTAAACAGTGTTCGGGATGCGATTTGAAGTATGCAAATCTAAAATACGCAAATCTTACAAGAGCAGATCTTAGCAAAGCTCAATTAGATGGTGCTAATTTGAGTCATGCTAATTTAAGTTTTGCTAATTTACAAGGTGCTTCTACTTCTACTCGTGTATGGGTGAGTAGAAGACCAGCCGATTTTAGTTATGCAAACTTTAGTGGAGCAAATCTAAGTCATACTAGAATCACTGATAGCAATTTAAGCAATGCTAACTTTAGCAAAGCCGATCTGAGAGCATCTAACTTAAAGGGTTCCGATCTAAGTCATACAAATTTGTCTGATGCCGATCTGACAGGCGCTAAATTTGATAATCGAACAAAACTCAAAGGCAGTATCATTAACGAACAGACAAAATTAGATCCGAGATATCGTCTCATTTGGAAAATTGTTAATCAAGGAGCGCGAGAATTTAATCTAAAAGAAATTGACTTTAGAGACGTTAGTTTAAGCGGTATTGATTTTCGAGGCGCAGACCTAGAGGGTGTAAACCTCAACCCCGACCACAGAGCAGACTTGAATTACGTGAGTTCGATGAGAAAAACTAGCCAAAAAGAAAACTGAGACCTATGCTCAAAATACACACACAATAGTC